>JBJOQU010000090.1:0-2527 GCA_046049745.1 Actinomycetota bacterium
GCTAGGCCTTAGCTGCGCGTGGCTTTTTCGCTGAAGGTTTGGCCGGCTTGGTTGCCCGCTTGATTTCACGACGTTCCTTCGCGCCTTCGACGAGCGAGTAAAGCGCGGGCAGAACAACGAGCGTCAGCACGGTGGAGGACAAGAGTCCGCCGATGACCACAATCGCGAGCGGCTGCGAGATGAAGCCACCCGAGCCGGTCACACCTGTCGCAAGCGGCGTGAGCGCGAAGATTGTCGCGAGCGCCGTCATGACGACCGGACGAACTCGTCGCGTGGTTCCTTCAAGCAGCGCGTCGACGACCTTGGATCCGCGTTCACGGTACTGGTTGACGAGGTCGATGAGAACGATTGCGTTCGTTACGACGATACCGACGAGCATCAAGAGACCGATGAGCGACGAGACACCCAGCGGAATTCCCGAGATGATCTGTAGCCCGATTGCTCCGGTCGCCGCGAACGGGATCGAGACGAGCAGCAACAGCGGCTGACGCAGGCTTCGGAACGTTGCCACCATGACGACATAGACGATGAGAATTGCGGCGAGGAGCGCAAGACCCAACTGGAGGAACGAGTCGGCCTGGTCCTGCGCGACACCACCGACGGTGACGGTTGTTCCTGACGGCAACGTGACACCGTCGAGTGCTTCTTGGACCGAGGCGGTTGCCGCGGACAGGTTGTCGCTGGAGGGGGTAACCGACACGGTTGACGAGAGCACGCCACGTTCCGTGGTTCGCGTGGCCGCGGTCTCTTTCACCTCGACGGTGGCGACCTTGTACAGCTTGACCTTTGTTCCCATCGGCGTGACGAGCTTGTAGTTCTTGAGCTCGTTGATGGTGTCCGGTGCGTTCGCGGTGACCACGATCATGTCCATGGTTACGTCGTCAATCACGATCTGTGCCACCGACTGAGGGTCAATAATCCCCGACATTGCCTGGCCGATTCCGGCTTCCGTGAGGAAGTACTTGGCGGCCTTCGCACGGTTGACGTTGACCGAGATGAACTTCTCGGTGTCGGACAGCGACGAGGTGACCTCGTCTGCCGCACCCGAGTCCCGCATTGCCGTCTGGACTTCGTCCGTGATGGACGCGAGAGTTTCTTCGGACGGCGCCTTGATCGTGAGGTCGATGGTGCCGCTTCCGAAGGCGCTTGGCCCGGACGCAAGAGCCATCTCTCCGACAGACGGAATTGTCTCGAGTTGACGGGTGATTTCCGCCTGAACGAAGTCTGCGTCGATCTCGGGTGACTCAGAGATGGTGATCTGGTACGTGATTCCACCCGAGCTACCGAAAAGTGCGCTGAGGCCAGAGCCGCCGATCGACGTCTGAATGGTTTCGACACCGTCAATTTTCAAGAGATCGGCTTCGGCGTCGGCCGCGATGTCGACCTTGCCTTCCAGGCTTTCGCCCGCGGGAACCGAGTGGCTGACGGTCACCGTGGTCTGACCGCTTCCGCCCACAAAGTTGGTCTTCATTAATGGCGACAGGGCGAACGTTCCGCCGAGCGTCAGAATCGCGATGAGCACCGTTGCCAGCGGGTGGCGGATCGTCCACGACACGACGGGGCGGTATCCGCGCTGGAGGATGTCAAACTTCTCGCCGGCAGTTGCGTTCGCAGCGTTCTTTGGCGCCTTGTTCTTGCCGAGGAACCAGTAGGACAGGACAGGAACGATGGTGAGCGACACGAGGAGCGACGACAACAGAGCGATCGTGACCGTGACCGCGAACGGGCGGAAGAGTTCACCCGACAGTCCGGACACGAACGCCAGCGGAAGGAAGACCGCGACCGTGGTGATTGTCGATGCAGTAACTGCGGTGGCAACTTCGGCGACAGCGGTCTTGATGGCGTGCATCTTTTCTTCGCCCAGCGCAATGTGTCGCTTGATGTTTTCGACGACCACAATCGAGTCATCGACGACTCGACCAATTGAGATTGTGACGGCACCGATGGTCAACAGGTTGAGCGTGAAGTCGCTCGCCCACATTCCGATAAATGTCAGCAAGAGTGACGAGGGGATGGACACCGCGGTGACGAGGGTCGACCGAACAGAAAGCAAGAAGATGAGGATGATGATGATTGCGAAGCCGAGGCCCAACAGTCCCTCGGTCGTGAGTGATTCGATCGACTTCTCGATGAACGGAGCCTGATCGAAGACAACGTTGAACTCGGTGCCGTTGCCCATGAGCTTGGCGATTCCCGGCACAGCGGCGCGAACGTCACGTGACACATCCACCGTGTTGGCGTCGGCCGTCTTGGTGATCGCAACGGTCAACGACGGCTCGCCGTTGACACGCGAGATACTCGTGACCTCGTTGTCGACGATGGTGACCTTGGCGACGTCTGAGATTTTCTTGATCGTGACCTTGCCGGTCATCGGGTTGATGACGGTCGCCGTGGGAAGCGGGAGCGCCTTGATGTCGTCAACCGACTCGAGCTTGCTTCCCGCAACAATCGACAGGTCGCCGTCCTCGGACGTGACCGTTCCCGCACCAATTCGAATACCGTTCGCGCGAAGCGCGTTCTCGAGGTC
>JBJOQU010000091.1:0-5698 GCA_046049745.1 Actinomycetota bacterium
ACTCCGTCAACTTCGGGCATTGCGAGGCATCGCACCAATCGGTCGAGCAGTGTGTAGCGGTCGGCCATCGCCAACGAATCAGAGCCGAGCGAAATTTTTCCGCGTGCAGTGTGGTCCGCGGCGATGATGAGAAGCCGACCGTCGTGGCCAGCGACAGTGCGCCGACGACGAGAGACGAGTGCGTTGACCAGCGAGTGTGGGTCAACGATTCGCGCATGGATCAGGTCGCGGTAAAGGTCTCGAGTGAGTGTCACGCGGCACCCGCCAGCATGGCGTCGAGTTCGGTGATGTTCGGCATGGCATCCGCGCAGGTGAGTCGGGTAGAGACCAGCGCTCCGGCCGCATTCGCGGTTCGTCCGATGTGTTCGAGATCCCAGTCGTTGAGCAGCCCGTGACACAGCGCGCCGCCGAAAGCATCGCCCGCGCCCAGACCGCACACGAGGTCGATCGGAATGGCGGGAATTCGGATTCGCTCTGTTGCAGTGGCGAGCAGTGCGCCATCTGCACCGAGTTTGATGATGGCCAGACGGGCTCCGGCCGCCAACAGCGCATCCGCTGCGGCGTCAGGGTCACTCGTCCCCACGGCGATTTCGCATTCCTCGCGGTTGCCAACAACAACAGTCGCGAGAGCAATCGCGCGAGTAGCCATTGCACGCGCGGCGCCCTGGTCCGTCCACAAGGAGGGTCGGTAATCGAGATCAAGAATGGTGTGTTGGTCGCGAGACCGCAGGCTCATCCACGCGAGGCAGGTTTCCACTGTCGATCCTTGCGCCAACGACCCCTGGCTGATCCACAGAATGCGTGCGTCACGAACCACATCAGCGGGCACGTCTGTTTCGACGAGCGTCGTGTCGGGGGCGGCCGGTCCTCGGTAAAAAATCACGGTCGGGGTTTCGGGCGGAGTGAGAGCGGCCAGAGCCAGCGGGGTTTGCGCGTTGGGCTGACGTGCGACGAAGTCCGTGACGACCCCCCACTCCGACAGGCGACCTCGGACGTAGTCACCGAAGGCGTCATCGCCGACCTTGGTGGCGAGCGCAACCCTATGTCCTAATTGTGCGGCGGCAACCGCAACGTTGGTCGGGCTTCCGCCGACCGACTTCTGAAAACTTTGTTGGCCGTCGAACCCCACGTTCGGTTCAATGGCGTAAAGGTCGACGCTGACGCGACCTACGCAGAGAACCTCGAGTGGAGCCACGGCGATTATCCGAGGGTCGGTGCGACGACGTCGGTGAGGTACTTGAGGGACGCGGCGACCTGCTCAACGGGGCCTTCGCCGTCTCCGGGGAACGCTCCCGTGATAGCGGTGTCCTGTTCGATGACGTACCAACCGCGGTAACCCGAGGATTCGAGAGTCTGGACGACTCCGAGGATGTCGACGTCACCTTGGCCGAGCGGGGTAAAAACGCCGGCTTGTGTCGCGGCCATGAGTGAAACCTCGCGACGAAGGACGGGAGCGACCATGTCGAGGCGAATGTCCTTGAGGTGCACGTGCCCGACGCGCTCGAACGCAGTCTTCGCGAATTCGACCGGGTCCTGTCCACCGAACGCCATGTGTCCCGTGTCGAGACAGAAGCGAACATCACACGTGTCGAGAACGCGCGAAATGTCGTCCTTCGTCTCGACGAGAGTTTGAACGTGAGGGTGCAAGACCTGCTCGAGTCCGTGCTCGCCACAGATGTCGTCGATGACTCCGAACATCTCGGTCATGTGCTTCTGTTCTTCTGCCGTCAGTGGGCGAGGGTTCGACCATCCCATGTCCTGAACAACGGAGGAGACAAACTTGGTTGCGCCGGCCTTTTGGAACAGTCGTGCCGTGGCGGTTGCACTTTCGATTGTCGCCTTACGTTCGGCCGCATCGTGCAGGACGACGGGCGTGAAGCCACCGAGAAGCGTCATCCCGAATTCGGCGAGCTTTTCCTTGAGTTCCTCCGGGTCGTCGGGAAGAAAGCCGGGCGCGCCGAGCTCGGTCGCCCTGAATCCCAGTCCGGACATTTCGCCGAGAACGCGATCGGTGGGCAGCATGGCTCCCCAATCGGGAACTTCACAAATGCCCCACGAGATAGGTGCAGAGGCCACGCGGGAGATAAAGTCGGTCATTGACATTCTTTCGTTGGAACGGTCCAATTAGTATGTCAGAACATACGGACATTTCGCAAGAACTGTTCAATCCACAGGAAAGAGGGCGCTCGTGAGAGTTCTCGTCATCGGCGCTGGCCGAATGGGCGCGATTCGAGTCGAAGATCTCGCGGCTGATGACCGCGTGACCGAAGTACTCGTGACGAACCGCAACCACGAGAAGGCGGCCGGCCTCGCCGAGAAATTTGACGCAACTGTAGTTCCTTGGGATTCGATGGCGGGTGTCGCCGCGGATGCCGTTGTGGTCGCGGTCGGAACCGATGCCCACGCGTCGGTTCTGGGCGACGTACTTCCCCGGGGAATTCCTGTGTTGTGCGAGAAGCCGATCGCGATGACGATCGAAGCAACCGAGAAGGCAATCGATCTGGCTGCCCGAAGTGGCTCTCGGCTCCAGATCGGGTTTCAACGTCGATTCGACGAGTCCATTCGCGCCGTCCACGACTCAATTGCGAACGGAAATGTTGGCACGCTGTATTCGCTCACGATGACGTCTCACGATCGCGCCCCGAGCGCACGTGAATTCATCGCGGGCAGCGGGGGCATCTTCAGGGACCTTCATGTGCACGATTTTGATCTCGTCCGATGGCTGACGGGAAGCGAGGTCGAGTCGGTTGTTGCGACGAAGTCGGTTCGTGAACACATGGACTACGCCGACTTTGACGATGCGGATGTCAGTTCGGTTATTGCCGTCACGACAAATGGAATCCAGGTCATCATCACGGGCGCCCGCCACGATGCGCGAGGCCACGACGTCCGACTCGAAGCGTTCGGATCCACGGATTCGATTTCCGCCGGACTCAACATGCGAACCCCGCTCCGAACTCTCGAAGGTGACCTCGGATTCTCGGACAACCCCTACAACGGATTCGTGGACCGATTCCGTGACGCCTTCCGCCACGAGACGAATGCGTTCATTTCCTTCGCGCGGGGGGACATTGACAACCCGTGTCCGCCGGATTCTGCCCTCGAGAGTTTGCGGATCGCGATTGCGTGCGAGCAGTCGATTGACACGCGCGCGGTGATTCGCGTTTCCGAGGTTCGCTAGCCCGTGTCATCGACCAGGCCAACCATTCGCGACGTCGCCCTCAAGGCGGGGATGTCGAAATCCCTCGTGTCGTTGGCGTTGTCTGGTTCGCCGAAGGTCAGCCCCGCGAGTCGAGAGCGGATCGAAAACGCCGCCGCCGAATTGGGCTATCGGCCCAATGCCGCTGCGCGAAGTCTGTCGGTCCGCCGCAGTCGAACAATTGGTGTCCTCATTCTCGACCTGCACAACCCCGTCTTTGCCGAAATTCTCGACGGCGTTCAGTCCGAGGTCAGGCAGCACGGATTCAACACGATGCTCGTGACGGGCGGGGAAAATCCTGCCCTCGAGCAAGAGGAAATCGAGACGCTTCTTGAATTCCAGGTCGAAGGACTCATCCTCATCTCGCACCGACTTCCGGTCGACGTGTTGCGGAAATTCGCGGCGGAAGTGCCGACAGTGGTGGTGACGCGCGACGACCTCGCAGGACCAGGAATCGACACGGTCGGAAATGACGACGTTGCCGGTGCGCGCGTTGCTGTCGATCATCTCGTGTCGCTGGGGCACAGCCGGATCGTCTGCCTCAACGGCGGCGACAACCCCGTGTCGCACTTGCGTGCGCAGGGGTACTCCGATGCGATGACGGCCCACGGGTTGGCTGGCCAGATCCGCGTCGTGCCCGGTGGGCTCACCGACAGCAGCGGATACAAGGCTGCAGAGGCTGCTCTCGAGTGGAGCCCGACGGCCTTGGTAGTCGCAAACGATATTGCGGCAATCGGCGCAATCGCCGCCGTCGAAAACGCTGGACGACGAGTACCCGAAGACGTCTCGGTCATCGGGTACGACGGAATCAGCCTTGGCGGCCTTCGCCGCGTCAACCTCACCACAATCGCTCAACCGCTCGGGGAGCTGGGTCGACGTGCCGCAGAGCGAATTCTCGGCCGTATCGCAGACCCATCGGGTCCGGCACACCGCGATCTGCTCGCGTCCGAACTCATCGTCCGCGGGACGACCGGCCCGGTGTCGACTAGTAAGTCGACGACTCTGCCCATTCCCTGAACCAGGTCAAACATTCGGGATTGGCCAACGACGAGGTGTCACGTTCCGGCCTGCCCGAGACGATGTCGGCGACCGCGAGTTCCGTCATTTTGCCACTTCGTGTCACGGGCAGCGCCGGCGTGGTGACGACCAGAGACGGCACATGTCGGGGGCTCGCTTGAGTCCTCAGTGTCGTTCGGATGGTGCTTTCTAGTTCGGCGGGCAGTCCACTGTCGACCACAACGAACAGCACGATCCTTGTGTCGTCGCCAACCGGCTGTTCAACGGCCATCGCCCCGCGAATCCCCGGGATTGACAGCACCACTCGGTAAATTTCGGCCGTCCCGATGCGCACACCCTTTACGTTGAGCGTCGCATCTAGCCTGCCGAGAATCTCGAACCCGCCCGTCGGCGTCCGTTGGGCAAAGTCACCGTGTGCCCAAATTCCGGGGAAGCGATCGAAATATGCGCTGTGGCGGCGGGACCCGTCATCGTCTCCCCAGAACCGCAAGGGAACGGTCGGGAACGGCGTTCGGCACACCAGCTCGCCGTCCTCGCCGTCGTCGGCGACGGACCCGTCAGAGCGGTACACCGTGACATCGAGTCCCAGCGCGGGACCCTGAATCTCTCCGCGGACCACGGGTTCGGTCGCGACGCCCAACACAAGGCAACCGCACAAATCGGTGCCGCCCGCGATCGACGCGACAGCGACGGCGGGTGAAACTTCTTCGGCAACCCAGTCGTAACCGCTTGCGGCTAACGGCGATCCGGTCGAGGCGATTGTGCGCAGGGCACTGAGCGACCGTTGTGCGCTCGGCGTGAGTTCACTTCGCCGCCAGGTGTCGATGAGGGCTGCGGAAACACCCAGAAAGGTCAACCGCTCATGCTCGGTGACTGTCCAGAAGTGGTCGAGGGTGGGGTAGCCCGGACTTCCGTCGGTGAGCACGATCGTCGCACCACGACCGAGGGCCAAGACGAGCCAGTTCCACATCATCCAGCCGCACGTTGTGGCGTACATCATTCGATCGCCCGCATTGACGTCCAAGTGATAGCCCTGTTCACTGAGTACCTTGAGCAAAACCCCTGCGGCAGAGTGCACGATGCATTTGGGTTTCCCGGTCGTCCCACTGGAGAAGAGGATAAAGCCGGGGTGGTCGAACGGAAGCCTGTCGACTGCGAGCGGCGCCCCGCGATACGGAGCGATCCACGATTCCCAGGTGGTTCGTGAATCACTGTCGCCGAGCACCACAACGTCGGTCACTGTCGGCAACGCCCGCGCGACCTCGTCGAGCGAGGCGGCAAGAGCAAATTCTTTCCCGCCATATCGATACGTCGACGCGGCGAGCAGAACCTTCGGCTCAATCTGCCCGAACCGGTCGATAAGGGCAGCCGGACCAAAATCCGTCGACGCGGTGCTGACAACCGCCCCGATACAGAGCGCCCCAAGAGCGAAGACCACAGTTTCGGGAACGTTGGGGGTCCACGCGGCGACGCGGTCGCCCT
>JBJOQU010000092.1:0-4237 GCA_046049745.1 Actinomycetota bacterium
AGCGCCCGCGGCGGTTTCGTGTTCGCGGTACAAGAGCAGTCGACAATCCCCGTCAAGCTCGTGGGCCAGGGCGAGGGCATCGACGACTTGACCGGCTTCACCCCGCACGTGTTTGTCCGCCAATTGCTGGACTAACCGCCTAGCCTTGACCTCATGAAGCGTTCGTTTGGCGGTATCGATCCGGTCGTCTCGGCTGACGCGTGGGTTGCCCCCAACGCGACGCTCGTCGGCAAGGTCACCATCGGGTCCGAGGCGTCGGTGTTTTTCGGGGCCGTACTTCGCGCCGACGTTGACGCCATCATCCTCGGTGACGGGTCGAACATCCAAGACAATGTCGCCGTCCACTGCGACACGGGGATGCCGACGATTGTTGGCCGAAATGTCTCAATTGGGCATGCCGCCGTGATCCACGGGTGCACGATTGGTGACGATTGCCTCATCGGAATGAACGCGACGGTGTTGTCGGGTGCAATCATCGGTGACCAGTCGCTCGTTGCTGCCGGAACGGTCGTCCTTGAAGGAACAGTCATCCCACCGCGTTCGCTCGTCGCCGGCGTTCCGGGCAAAGTGCGCCGTGAACTGACTGACGCTGAAGTTGCGTCGATTGAACGCAACGCCGCTCACTACCGCGAACTGCGCCTCGAACACGCGGCCGCCGACTAATCTGGTTGAATCATGGCCGTCTTTGGTTCGCTTTCTGAACGTCTCACCTCCGCGCTGTCCAGCCTGCGCACCAAGGGGAAGCTGAGCGCAGCCGACGTCGATGGAACTGTTCGCGAGATTCGCCGTGCACTTCTCGAAGCCGATGTCTCGCTCGAGGTCGTCAAGGACTTCACGGGCAAGGTTCGCGACCGCGCTCTGGCGGATGACGTCAACAAAGCGCTCAATCCGGCGCAACAGGTTGTCCAGATCGTCAACGAGGAACTCATTGCGATTCTCGGTGGCGAAACCGCGCAACTGACCTTCGCCAAGACGCCGCCGACCGTCATCATGCTTGCGGGACTTCAGGGTTCGGGAAAGACGACGTTCGCCGGCAAACTCGCAAAGTACCTCAAGGCTCAGGGGCACACTCCCGTCCTTGTCGCGTGTGACCTTCAGCGCCCCAACGCCGTAACTCAGTTGACTGTCGTCGCCGAACAAGCCGGCGTCGAGATTTTCGCGCCAGAGCCGGGTAACGGCAAGGGAAATCCTGTCTCCGTCGCCAAGGATGGCGTCAAGTTTGCCAAGCAAAAGCAGTTCGACACAGTCATCATCGACACCGCGGGACGTTTGGGTGTTGACGAAGCATTGATGAAGGAAGCGCGCGCGGTGCGCGACGCGACCGACCCCGATGAAGTGCTGTTTGTGCTCGATTCGATGATCGGTCAGGACGCCGTCGTCACCGCCAAGGCGTTCCAGGATGGCGTTGACTTCACCGGAGTTGTCCTGACCAAATTGGACGGCGACGCTCGCGGTGGTGCCGCGCTGTCCGTTCGCGGACTGACCAATCGCCCGATCGTTTTTGCGTCGACGGGGGAGACGCTCGACGCGCTCGAGCCGTTCCACCCCGACCGCATGGCCAGTCGAATCCTCGACCTCGGTGACATTCTCACCCTCATCGAGCAGGCACAGAAGAACTTTGACGAGGACGAAGCCGCCAAGGTCGCTGAGAAACTCGCGACCGATTCGTTCACCCTCGCCGACTTCCTCGAGCAACTTCAACAGGTCCGCAAGATGGGGTCGATGAAGGGCATGCTCGGGATGCTTCCCGGCGCGGGCAAGATGAAGCAACAGATCGAGAACTTTGACGAGAAGGAAGTCGATCGGACCGAGGCGATCATCCGCTCGATGACACCCGCAGAACGTGACACCCCAAAGTTGCTCAACGGTTCACGCCGCCTTCGCATCGCGAAGGGATCAGGAACGACGGTGACCGAGGTCAACGCACTCGTCAACCGATTCGAAGCGGCAGCCAAGATGATGAAGACCGTTGCACGCGGCGGCACCCCGAACATTCCCGGCATGGGTCCGATTCCCGGTGCCCGCGGTGGCAAGGCGAAGCCGGTCAAGAAAAAAGGCTCGAAGTCGGGTAACCCCGCGAAGCGAGCCGCCGAGAACGCCGCAATCGCGTCAGCCCCCGCAATGTCCGGTGGGGCATTCGGAACCGGTGGAGCCCCCGCCGAGGCGCCGTCCGACAAGGACACGGAGACCATGCGCAAACTTCTCGAACGCGGCGGACTGTGACCGAACGTCGCGGCTTGCCGCTTCCCTTGCTCGCCGCCATCGTCGGAACCCTGCTGTCGTGGTCGAGCGCATTCGTCGTCATTCGCGCGACGATTCACGTTTTTCAGCCGGTGGAACTCGCGCTCTTGCGCCAGCTCGTGGCAATCCCACTTCTGGCGCTCTTGCTCATTGGCACGAAGTGGGTTCGCCCGAATGCCAGGGAATGGCTGCTCATCTCAGTGTTCGGGTTGGGCTGGTTCACGACGTACATCATCGCTCTCAACACCGCAGAGCAAACCATCGATGCGGGGACGGCGTCGTTCCTTGTCAACATCGGGCCTCTGCTCATTGCCATCGGAGCCGCCGTCTTCCTCAAGGAATCCGTCCCGCGCAACTTACTTGGCGGTGCCGTCATCGCTCTGGTCGGTGTCGGGCTCATCGCGTGGGCAACGTCGTCGAGTGAGTCTTTCAGCATCGTCGGGATCCTGTGGGCTCTCGTCGCGATGGTGACGTACGCTATCGGCGTCCTCACTCAGAAGCCGGCGCTCAAGAGGATTTCATCCGCGCAAGTGACGTTCCTCGGGGCCGTGATTTCGGTCATCCCGTTGATTTTCTGGTTGCCGTCCGCCGCCCAGACGGTCGCGTCCGCGCCGCTCGATGCGGTTCTCGGTGTCATCTGGCTCGGTGCAATTCCTACCGCTCTCGGATATGGCCTCTGGGGCTATGCGCTAACCCGCATGCCAGCCAGCCAGCTCGGTGTCGCCACATATCTGGTTCCGCCGCTTGTCGTCGTCGAGTCATTTCTCATCCTCGGCGAAGCAGCACACCCGCTCGCGCTCGTCGGTGGCGGAATCGCGTTGTTCGGTGTTTGGTGGTCCCGCCGCTCCTGATTGGCGCAGACGGGCTTTTTCTGGCAGACTTGGACCTTGTGTCCATGTCGTAGGACCCTCTAAACCTACGAAATGGCGTCCTGCTTCCGGAAACGGGTGTCCCCACGCCTGAATCTCGGTGCGTAACCATCGCAAACACTCATTGGAGAACTGTGGCTGTCAAAATCCGCCTCAAGCGACTCGGAAAGATCCGTTCGCCTCACTACCGCATCGTCGTAGCCGACTCGCGCACCAAGCGCGATGGCCGCTCGATTGAAGAAATCGGCAAGTACCACCCCACCGAGCACCCCTCGTTCATCGAGATCAACTCGGACCGCGCGCAGTACTGGCTCTCGGTCGGCGCTCAGCCGTCGCCGCAGGTCCTCGCGCTCCTCAAGCTCTCGGGCGACTGGGGAAAGTTCAAGGGTGACAAGAACGCCAAGAACATGATCCTCACGAAGGACGCCAAGGTCGTCTTCGAAGAGGACACCAAGAAGAAGTCGGTTGTTCGCCCCCGCGTCGAGAAGAAGGTTGAAGAAGCCGCACCGGCTGCTGCACCTGCTGACGATGTCGTCGAGACCGCTTCGGATGTCTCGGAAGATGTCGTTAAGAACGTCGCTGACGTTGTCGCAGAGGACGTCGTGACCGACGCTGTTGCTGACGAAGCACCCGCTGAGGAAGCCGTTGCCGAAGAGGCTGCCGCTGAAGAAGCTCCTGCTGAAGAGGCACCTGGTGAAGAGGCACCTGCTGAAGAAGCCGCTGCGGACGAGGCTCCGGCCGACGACGCTGCAGCCGAAGAAAAGGCCGAATAAGTCTGATGCTGGCGGCCGCCCTCAAGCACCTCGTCTCGGGGATCGTCGACCACCCGGAGTCCGTCACTGTCGTGGCGAAGAACACTCCGCGTGGCGACCTCCTCGAGGTTTCTGTGCACCCGGACGACCTCGGTCGTGTCATCGGGAAGGGCGGTCGCACAGCTAAGGCTCTGCGAACCCTCATTCTGGCGATTGCCGACGGCAAGCGCGTTCGCGTCGACATCGTCGACTCCGCAGAATAATGGCCAACGCGAAGCGGCCCGAATCGGGTCTGCGCGTTGGTCGTTTGCTTAAGGCGCACGGACTCAAGGGCGCCATCAAAGTCGAGATGTACACCGACGACCCGGCCGCACG
>JBJOQU010000093.1:0-2773 GCA_046049745.1 Actinomycetota bacterium
CGGGTTCGCCCCGTTGCACAGACCGTTTGCGACGGAGTCGTAGCACCCGAATGCGCTCGAGAGGGTCCAGAAAACCTTGCCGCGCGAAGCCGTTCGTGTCGAACGCGGCTCACCGCTCGCAGGTCGTTGCGACGGTTGACTTCGACGAGACGATTGACGCGAGGGCTGTCTCGGCGATGCTGCGGGCGAACGGAATCGTTGACATCGATCCGTATCGCAAGTTGGGCAGGAACCAGTTGCGCATCGCAACCTTCACGGCGATTGACCCGAGTGACGTCACGCGATTGCTTGGAGCAATCGACGCTGCAACTGACGCTCTTTAGTCCTCGTCTTCGACGATGACGTATTCGTCATCACCGTCATCAGTAGTGCTTGCGTCGTCAACTCCGTCGAAGACGTCGTCGTCATCGTCATCGTCATCGTCGAGTTCGTCTTCATCAACGATGATGACCTCTTCGGCTTCGATGCCCGCGGCGACGGACTCTTCGTATTCGCGAAGTCGATCAGCCCACGGCACCCAGTCCGGTGCGATGACAGCTTCGTCGCCTGCCACCAATTCGGTTTCCAAGATTGTCGTCGAGTCGCCGTCAACCGCAAGCGAGACAACCCAATTCCAGCCCGCGTAACCCGCCATGTGCGAAGAGAAACGCAGTGTCGCGATGTTGTCCGTCTGCTCGCTCGACAACAAATCGCCGATTGTTCCGGCGGGGGTCATCTGAACGAGCGCATCGCGTCCGGCAGACTCAAAATTGTTATGCGTCAAAATTCTCCGCCACTTTCCGCAGCACTGCTGCGATCTTTCGAGAATGTGCCGTCGCGGGGTAGTGTCCGCGACGCAGGTCGTTACCCGCCGAGTCCAACAACTTGACGAGGTCCTCCACAATCACGACCATGTCGTCAGGGTTGCGGCGACGGTTCTTGGCAATTGACTGCGGTTCATCGAGAACGATGACACCGTGGGCTTGCAGTCCGCGCTTGCCGTCGACGGTTCCGTATTCGACGCGGGCGCCGGGCTGAACGCTCTCGCCCGCGGGCAGCGCCGACACGTGCAAGAACACCTCGATGCCGTCATCACCTTGGATGAAACCGAAGCCCTTGTCGTCGTCGAAGAACTTAACTTTTCCGGTGGGCATGCCCGTCTCCTCGAATTGATGACTCTCCAAGAGGATACCTGTGGCGCGATAGAATTATCGGATGCCCTCTGCCGTCCACGTCGCGAACCAGCTCAGCGAGCTGACACACGCACACCTGGCGGAGCTTCTTGCGGCACGCCCGTTCGGACTTGGACGGCAACATGACCTGCACGATCTTGCCGACACGCTCCTCACTGGCGATTCAATTGCGCCGACTCTGCGGAGCCTGTCACGTCCGTCACTAGCGAGCCTCCGAGCCGGCGCGGCGGACTCGAACGCTCGTGCGCTGATCCTTGCCGACGCAAACGGCGTTCCGTTTCCCGAGGTGACGGCGTTACTTCCCGACCTTCCCGATGTCGCGATTCCCGCAGTACCGGCAATTGCCTCGACGGACGCGAGTGCCATGCTGCATACCGTCGGTGCGATCCGAGACGTGTTGGCGTGGATTGCCGACGATCCCGTTCCCATGTCGGCAACCGGCACCGTTCTCAAGGCTGAAGAAAAGTCCCTCGCCACTGGTCTCGTGATTCCCGAGCCCGAGGTGCACGCCGTGGTGTGGATGGTCGAACTCGCCGGCTTTGCCCGTATGGTCGACAGGCGTCTGCGGGTTACAGATGCCGGGCTTCGTGCATGTGACGATCTGAATGCGCTGTGGACTGCATGTGCGGCCGCGGTTCTCGCCGAGTTCCCCGTCGCCGTTCGACGCGAGTTGCGCGAGTCCGGTCGACTCGACCGTGAATTCTGCGAATGGGTATGGCCACTTCGCGATGCGCCTGCGTCGCGTCGACTCGATTCCATCCATCGAGCCGCAAAGATGCTGGGGTTGGTCGCTGGATCGACCACGGACTGTGGTCGCGCTCTGCTCGCCGATGACGCGGCGGCGTTAGACACGATTCGAAAGGCCGCATTCCCCGCGCTGCTGGACACGGTTTATGTTCTTGACGACCTCAGCATCATCGCGCCCGGTCCCATCACGACGGAGACCTCAAAGGCACTCGATGCGGTGTCGACCGTCGAAGCCCGCGGCCTCGCCTCCAAGCGACGACTTGACCCCAGCCGAATCCTGCGATCGATCGCCGCTGGAGAAACGGTCGAATCCCTCATCGCGATGTTGACCTCGCACTCGTTGACGCCCTTGACGTCTGCGATCACATCAACGATCAGTGACATTGCGACCAACACGCGTTACGTGTTCCTCAACGGAACCGGAACCGACACCGCGGCAAAGGCGTCGCACCCCGAACTCGGCGCAATGCTACTCACGGACCCGCGACTACAGCGACTGGCGCCGGTCGGATTGGACGACGTCACCGTGCTGTACGGCGCATCACGCGAACGGGTCGAAACTGCATTGATCGAAGGTCGATACACGGTGGTCTCGACTGAACGCGCAGTTCCGGTTGCAGACCCGAAGCCCGCGTCTGTGCTCGTGGAACTCGCCGAGAATCTTTTCGAAGTCGGTTTGGGCTCGTCGCACCTCGAACGAGCGCTCATGGTCGCAGGTAAAGCGCGAGTGAGCGTGACGCTCGTCGTCGACACCGGCACGGGACTTCGCACCATCACGCTCGAACCTCGCCAGGTGGCCAACGGGCGCGTGCGAGGGCTTGACACTGGGTCCGACGTCGAACGAACGTTACCGA
>JBJOQU010000094.1:0-10332 GCA_046049745.1 Actinomycetota bacterium
TTGATACTGGTTTCGCCCGTGTACAGACGGTTACCGAACTGCGTGATGGAACTCACGACTCACCCCCACTTTCGGCCGCTCGTCTTTCGGCGATCGTTTGACGCTTGCGCGCCTCCTTCGACACCTTGCCGCGTTCTGCACCGGTCACAGTTGCGTCGACAACGAACCTCGCGCGACCTCGGTAAACAGCACCCAACGACTTCGGGTTTAGCCCCGACATCGGGTGACCGGAAGCGAAGAAACGCGTCCGAGCAAGCAACTGGAGCATCGGGTGCGTGAACAGCACGACGACGATGAGGTCGACAACCGTGGTGACACCGAGGGTGAAGGCGAATCCGCGGACGTTTCCGACGGCCAAGACGAAGAGAACAACGGCTGCCAGCAGGTTCACCGCGTCAGAGACGACGATGGTTCGGACAGCACGGGCCCAACCCGCTTCAACAGCTGATGCCAGGGTTCGCCCTTCTCGCAATTCATCGCGAACCCGCTCGAAATACACGATGAACGAGTCGGCGGTAACACCGATTGCCACAATCAAGCCGGCGACGCCGGCGAGCGACAAGCGATATCCGTTGGCCGCGGACAGATACGTGATGACGAGATAGGTGAATCCGAACGCGACGATCAGTGACGCAATGGTGACGAGAGCGAGCGCGCGATACTGAATGAGTGAATAAATCACCACGAGCAGCAAACCGATTGCGCCCGCGATGAGCCCGGACTGCAACTGCGCGACGCCCAAGGTCGGTGTAATGGTCGCAGATGACTGCACTTCGAAACCAATCGGAAGAGCACCAAATTTGAGCTGATCTGACAAGGTCTTGGCCGATTCCTCGGTGAATGAACCCGAGATGACTGGCTTCCCGTCGGCAATCGCGGCCAACGTGCGCGGTGCGCTGATGACCCGGCCGTCAAGCACAATTGCGAACTGGTTGCGAGCATCGGTCAGTGTCGTCAGTCGCTGAGTCACCGCCGAGAAGGCTGCCGTACCTTCGGCGTCAAACGTGAGGTAGACACCCCACTCGTTGGTCTGAACCCCGTTTGAGCCATAAAGGTAGTTGCCTTGGGCGTCTGAAATCATCGACCCATCGACCTCAACCGGGCCGAGTACGTACTTGAAAAGCCCATCATCGCCACACACAACGAGAGGCTTCGTGGGGTCCGCGAGGTTTGCGCCAGCAGCGTCCAGTTCGTCACACGACGATGTGAGGTACTGCTGATAAAGAGCATCGTCGACCCAGTTGGTGTCGCTGCCGTCAGTCGGTTCGGCTGTCGGGGCGGGCCACGGAGCAGGAGTGGGTGCGGGCGTCTCAGTGGCACCCTCTGCGGTTCCCCCGACTGCTTCGAGGGAGGCAACGGCGTCAGTCAAGAGCACGGCGCGGAACTCGAGCTTTGCTGACGAGCGGATGCGATCAAGAGTTTCTTGATCCGGGGTTCCCGGAATCGAGATAACGATGTTCGTTCCACCCTGGGTCGACACCTCGGATTCGCTTACACCAGCAGCGTCTACGCGCTGACGGATGATGGCGACTGCTTGAGCGAGTTGCTCTTCGCTAATCTGGGTGCCCTCTTGAATCTGCGGAGCGAGAATGATCTCGGTTCCACCCTCAAGGTCGAGAGCGAGTTTCGGGGTCCACGACTGCTTATCCCAGATCACTCCCCCACCGATGAGCGCGACGAGCGCGGCGGTGACGAGAAGAAGCCACGTCAACGCGCGGACGGCGCGACGGGCGGTGCTTTGTGTGGACACGAGAAACGAACTCCGAAGGGGTTACTTGGCGGCGGACTTGACTGCAGGCTTCTTTGCAGCCGGCTTCTTTGCTGCAGGTGCAGCCTTTTCGACAACCGGCTTCTCGACGATTGACGCAACTGACTGGCGGTGCATGCGAAGTACGGTTCCCGGCGTCGACTCGATGACAATCTCGTTTTCGTCGTCATCAACAGAAACAACTGTTCCGTAGATGCCGGCTGTCGTCATGACGTTTGCGCCCTTGGTGACCTTGTTGTTGAGTTCTTCGCGGGCCTGCTTCTGCTTGCGCGAGTTGCGAATCATGAAGACGACCATGACGATGATGATGGCGTACATGCCAAGGGAAAGCGGATCCATTGGAGAACCTTTCAATGAGGGAAGACAACTCTCCCATCATAGACCGCTGGGGTTAGCCCTCCCGAGCATTGAATACGCCTGTGCGGTGGCCACTCGACCACGTTGTGTTCGCGCGACAAGACCTACTCGAACCAGATACGGCTCGACGACAGATTCGATTGTGTCCTTTTCTTCACCGACAGCAGATGCCAGTGTGGAAACCCCAACGGGGCCCCCGCTGAAAGAATCAATCAGTGACACGAGAACGGCGCGGTCGAGTCGGTCCAGCCCGTGCTCGTCGATGTCGAACACGCGAAGTGCTTCGCGGACAGCGGTTTCGGTGCCCTCGGCAGCATTCACGACGAGGTAGTCGCGGACACGACGCAGCAAACGATTGGCAATACGAGGGGTTCCGCGCGATCGGCGACTCAATTCAACAATTCCCGCCGAGTCCAACTCGATTCCGAGCAACGATGCGCTTCGAGTGATGATTCGAGCGATTTCATCGGGTTCGTAGTATTCGAGGTGAGCCGTGAATCCGAAGCGGTCACGAAGTGGCGCCGGTAACATCCCAGAGCGCGTGGTGGCCCCAACCAACGTAAAAGGTGCGATATCCAGCGGCACTGTTGTTGCTCCGGGCCCCTTGCCGACAACAATGTCGATTCGATAGTCCTCCATCGCGAGGTACAACATCTCTTCGACCGATCTGTGCAACCGGTGAATCTCGTCGATGAACAGCGTGTCCCCTGCTTGAAGGGACGACAGGATCGCTGCCAAATCGCCTGTGTGCTTGATTCCGGGCCCACTCGCGAGACGTAATGGGCTATTCGCCGCGTGCGAAACAATCATTGCCAAAGTCGTCTTGCCGAGTCCTGGTGGACCGGCCAAGAGGATGTGGTCGGGCGACCGGGATTCCATACGGGCAGCGTCGAGCAGAACCGACAATTGTGTCCGAACCTTTTCCTGACCGACGAATTCGTCGAGACTGTCGGGCCGCAAAGCTCCCTCGAATACGAGATCGTCAGGTGATTCATCCGTCACGAGCGGGCACCCAACGTCGCGAGTGCAACGCGAATCCGGTCAGACAACGACGCGTCCGGATTGTCGCGAACGACATCACGAGCCGTTTCTGTTGCGGCGGGAACCGCCCATCCAAGGCCAGTCAGTGCCGCGGTGAGGTCAACAACGTCACTGCCACCGGACTGTGGCATTTTGCCGGTCAAGCTGACAATAATCAGTGATGCTGTCTTTTGCCCGATTCCGGGCACACTCCTGAAACGGGAATCATCGCCGGCCGTCACAGCCGCATCGATCTCATCGTTAGACAGCGTAGAAAGGACGGCAAGAGCGGTCTTGGGACCGACGCCGGTTACACCGCGCAACAGCTGGAAAAGTTCTTTCGACGCGGGATCGAGAAATCCGAAAAGCAACCATTCGTCTTCCCGTGGGATGAGAACGGTGTGAAGGAACGTATCTGCGCCCGTGCGCAGCGACAGAGCGATATCGCGCGGCACAAAGATTTCGTAACCGACGCCACTCGTCTCGATAACGACCGTGGATACACCGACGCTCGTTACCGTCCCTCGAACGGTTGCCAACATGGCTTCAGCCTAGGAGCGACCTTTGTCCAGAGCCGCTCGCCACGCGCGTTGAGCAGGAGTTTCGGTTGTACTGACGAGTGACCCACGCCACGCGTGACAGATCGCCAGCGCAAGAGCATCTGCCGCGTCAGCGGGCTTCGGCAATTCCGTCAATCCGAGAATTGTTGCGACCATCGCCGTCACTTGTTTCTTGTCAGCGCGTCCGTAGCCCGTCACTGCAGCCTTAACCTCACTCGGGGTATGAAGTGCAACTGCGATGCCTCGCTCTGCAGCGAGCAACAACGCAATACCAGCAACTTGAGCGGTACCCATCACGGATCGGACATTGTGTTGGGCGAAAACCCTCTCGATGGCCACTACGTCCGGCTTCACGCGGTCAATCACTGCAGCCAGCTCGTCACGGATAATGAGCAGTCGTTTCTCCAGGTCAAGACCAGCGTCTGAGCGCACGACTCCGACGTCGACGAACGAAACCTTGCGTGCAGCGCCCGATTCGATGACACCGAAGCCACAACGTGTGAGACCAGGGTCGACGCCAAGGACGCGCATGGGCTATTCGTCCGCGTCGAGTTCAACCTGAACGTCTGCCGGAATTGAAAAGTTCGCGTATACGTTCTGTACGTCGTCGAGGTCCTCAAGAGCATCAATCAACGCGAATACCTTCCGTGCAGTCGCGGCGTCCACATCAATCGACAGGTTCGGCACAAACTCGGCGTCCGCGCTGTCGTAATCGAGCCCGGCTTCCTGCAATGCGGTTCGAGCCGCAACGAGGTTAGTTGGTTCAGTGATGACTTCAAATCCGCCGCCCTGGTCAATGACCTCTTCGGCACCGGCGTCGAGCACGGCCATAAGAATGTCATCCTCGCTCACTCCGTCGACCTTGGTGATTGAGATGACGCCCTTGCGTGCAAAGTTGTACGCGACCGAGCCGGGATCCGCCATCGCGCCCCCGTTTCGAGACATCGCGGTGCGGACCTCGGCTGCTGCACGATTCTTGTTGTCCGTCAGACACTCGATGAGCAACGCAACACCGTTCGGTCCGTAACCTTCGTACATGATCGTCTGATAATCAACGGCGTCGCCCGAAAGACCGGCACCACGCTTCACTGCGCGATCGATGTTGTCGTTGGGAACGCTGGTCTTCTTTGCCTTGTAAATGGCATCGACGAGGGTCGGGTTTCCGGCAAGGTCTGCACCACCGGCACGAGCGGCAACTTCGATGTTCTTGATCAACTTCGCGAACGACTTTGCACGCTTGGCGTCAATCGCCGCCTTCTTGTGCTTGGTCGTTGCCCATTTGGAGTGTCCGGACATGTACTTCCCTTACGTTATGACTTTTCGATGTTACCCAAGTGATGGACCAACAACCGTTCGAACCCACCAGTCGTGAACACGCAATTCATTCGAAACTTCAGGATGGAAAGAAATTCCCACCACATTCCCTTGACGGACTCCGACAATCTCTCCGGTCGGAAGTGTCGCAATAACCTCGGTCGATCCCGCATCGCGGACAATCGGCGCTCTGATGAACGACGAACTGATTGGCGCTCCACCGATCACGGGCATGTCAATCGTCGTTTCGAACGAATCAACCTGACTTCCGAAGGCATTGCGCTCGACAGACACGTCCAATCCGCCGAAAGTCTGCTGATCGTTCAAGCCGCCCGTAATCCGATCGGCGAGCAGAATGAGTCCTGCGCAGGTTCCGAGAACTGGCAGACCGCGGTGAATTGCGGCGACGAGGTCGTCACGCAAGCCGAAGATTCGGGTCAACTTATCGATGACACTCGACTCACCACCAGGGATGATCAGCGCGTCAACCTCGGCGAGTTGTTCCGCGTTTCGAACCTGCCGGTGGGCGATGCCCAATTCGGCAAGCACCCCCTCGTGTTCGCGAACGTCGCCCTGAAGAGCAAGAACGCCAACGAGCGGGCTTTTACCAGCCACGCTCGGAGAGCCGGTGTGGCGCAGGAAGGTCGTTCACGTTGATTCCCACCATCGCTTCACCCAGTCCACGCGAGACCTCGGCGATGACCTTGGCGTCCGTGTACGCAGCAGTCGCCTTGACGATTGCCTTCGCGCGTTCCACGGGATTTCCTGACTTGAAGACACCCGAACCGACGAAGACACCGTCCGCACCCAGCTGCATCATCATCGCGGCGTCCGCGGGAGTCGCGACTCCGCCGGCGACGAAGAGAACAACCGGAAGCTTGCCGTTTTCCGAGACCCACTTGACCAGTTCGTAGGGTGCCTGAAGTTCCTTGGCGGCGACGAACAGTTCGTCAGCATTCTTGGCCGCGAGGGCCGCGATTTCCGACTTGATTGTGCGAATGTGCTTGGTCGCTTCGGAGACGTCGCCGGTGCCGGCCTCGCCCTTCGAGCGGATCATTGCCGCGCCCTCGGTGATTCGACGAAGCGCCTCGCCCAGATTCGTTGCACCGCAAACGAAAGGAACGGTGAAGTTGCTCTTGTCGATGTGGTTCACGTAATCAGCGGGCGACAGAACTTCGGACTCGTCGATGTAGTCGACCTCGAGAGCCTCAAGGACCTGGGCCTCGACGAAGTGCCCGATACGAGCCTTAGCCATAACGGGAATCTTGACCTCGCGCTTGATCGCGTCAATGAGATCGGGATCGCTCATTCGAGCAACGCCACCCTGGGCACGAATGTCGGCAGGGACGCGCTCGAGTGCCATGACGGCGACCGCTCCAGCATCCTCGGCAATACGAGCCTGTTCGGGGGTTACGACGTCCATGATGACGCCGCCCTTGAGCATGTCAGCGAGACCGCTCTTGATTCGCAATGTTCCGACGGTGTTTTCCGCCATATGTATCACTCCTTGTGCAGTGTCCTCGCGGGACGTTCTTCAAGTTTAGGACTCTGCCGGCCAGTGTTTCGCCAGTAGTTCCCTCACCTCGCCGAGAAGGCGGGGCAACGCTTTGGTTTGCGCAATAATCGGGAAGAAATTTGCATCATTTCGCCACCGTGGAACGATGTGCTGGTGCAGGTGCTCAGCGATTCCTGCCCCGGCGACTTCGCCCTGATTCATTCCTAGATTGAAACCTACACAGCCCGTCGCCTCGGTTAGAACTCGCATTGCGATTTGTGACAACATCCCAATCTCGGCAACTTCCTCTGCAGTTGCGAGGTCGTATGTCGCAACGTGGCGATAAGGGCAGACCATGATGTGACCGGAGTTGTATGGATACAGATTCATGATCACGTAGGCAGTTGTGCCCCGAGCGACAATCAGCCCGTCTTCGTCACTTCGCGTTGGTGCCACGCAGAACGGGCAGCCGGTGTCCCCCGTCTCCTTATTCAGGTAGACCATGCGGTGCGGCGTCCACAACCGACCCATGCCGTCGGAATCACCAGGAAACAGAGTGCTCGACTCGGCGTCGACCATTAGATGTCCTGGCTGCGACGTTCGATGATGTCGGTGATTCGCTCGATGGCGTCGGCGATCGGAACACCGTTGACCTGCTCGCCGTTGCGGAAACGGAAACTGACTGCTCCATTGGCTCGATCCTCTTCACCCGCGATGACGATGTACGGAACCTTCGCCAACGTGTGATTACGAATCTTCTTCTGCATGCGGTCATCCGATGCGTCGAGTTCGGCACGAATGCCTGCCTTCTTCATGTCAGCGACAACACCAGCAAGATAGTCGGCGTATTCCTCGGCAACAGGCACCGCGACGACTTGTTGAGGCGCCAGCCAGACAGGAAATGCTCCGGCGTAGTGCTCCAGCAGAACTCCAAAGAAGCGCTCGACGGAACCAAAGAGCGCGCGGTGAATCATGACGGGGCGTTGACGCGAGCCATCAGACGCGGTGTACTCGAGACCGAAACGTTCGGGAAGGTTGAAGTCCAGCTGAATGGTCGACATCTGCCACGTGCGACCGATCGCGTCACGCGCCTGGACCGAAATCTTCGGTCCGTAGAAGGCCGCGCCTCCCGGGTCAGGAACCAGCGTCAAACCTGAATCCGTCGCGACCTTTTCGAGGGTCGCCGTTGCCGCGTCCCACAACTCGTCCGATCCGACGAATTTGTCGGAACCGTCGCGGGTTGAGAGTTCGAGATAGAAATCGTTTAGTCCGTAGTCGCGCAACAGCGACAGGACGAAGTCGAGAACCTTGGTCAGTTCCTCTTCCATCTTGTCCGGCGTGGTGAAAATGTGGGCGTCGTCCTGCGTCATTCCACGAACACGCGTCAAACCGTGGACGACACCGGACTTCTCGTAACGATAGACCGAGCCGAACTCGAAGAGGCGCATCGGCAAGTCGCGATAGGAACGCCCTTGCGAGCGATAAATCAGAATGTGGAACGGACAGTTCATCGGCTTCAGGTAGTAGTCAGTGCCCTGACGGGTGACTTCACCGGCCTCGTTACGAATTTCATCGAGGTGCATCGGGGGGAACATTCCGTCCTTGTACCAACCAAGGTGGCCTGACGCTTCAAACAGGTTCTGCTTGGTGATGTGGGGCGTGTAGACGAAATCGTAGCCGCCCTCTTCGTGCCGTTGGCGCGAATAGTCCTCCATCGCACGACGGATGATTCCGCCCTTGGGGTGGAATACGGCGAGACCGGAACCGATTTCGTCTGGGAACGAGAACAGATCAAGTTCAGCACCGAGTCGGCGGTGGTCACGCTTCGCGGCCTCTTCGAGTCTCTCGGTGTAATCCCGTAATTCCTGCTTGTTCGGCCAACCCGTGCCGTAGACGCGCTGCAGCGAAGGGTTTTTTTCTGAGCCACGCCAATACGCGGCCGCCGAACGCATGAGCTTGTAGCCCTGGCCGATCATGCGCGTGTTCGGCAAGTGAGGGCCTCTGCACAGGTCCTTCCAGACGGTTTCGCCCGTCTTGGGGTCGACGTTGTCGTAGATCGTCAGCTCGCTGCCACCGACCTCAACGTTCTCGTTGTCGTCTCCGGTGTTACCGCCCTTGAGCCCGATGAGCTCGAGTTTGAAGGGTTCATCGGCAAGCTCAGCTCGGGCTTCCTCGTCCGTGACGACTCGGCGCATGAAGCGCTGCCCTTCGTGGACGATACGGCCCATTTCCTTTTCGAGGGCCGTCAAGTCTTCGGGAGTAAACGGGTTCTCGACCTTGAAGTCGTAATAAAAACCGTCGGTGACCGGCGGGCCAATACCGAGTTGCGCTTCGGGATTGAGCCGTTGCACTGCCTGAGCCAGCACGTGCGCCGTCGAGTGACGCAGAATGTTGAGACCGTCGGGACTGGAGAGTTCGACGCCTTCGACAACGTCCCCGACTTGTGCCTGGTGCGCGAGATCGCGTAATTCACCATTGACCCGCATAGCCACGATAGAACGGTCACTGAACAACTCGAACCCGGTGTTCGGAACGGTGAGCGTCAGGCTCTCAGTCACAATGGTCTCCTCTAAGTAACGCTCTGACCAAGTTTAGCCAAAGAGTGCACGTCAGATGAGCGAGCGGTCGGATTGGGATCGAACCAGCGTTTGAGCCCTGTGGGCTCAAACGACGTCACGTATTCGACAAATTGTTGAGTGGGCGATACTGGGATCGAACCAGTGACCTCTTCCGTGTCAGGGAAGCGCGCTACCGCTGCGCCAATCGCCCAAGGCTTATGAAGTTGTGGAGGTGGCGACGGGATTTGAACCCGTGTGGACGGCTTTGCAGGCCGCTGCCTCG
The DNA here is from genome assembly GCA_046049745.1 of Actinomycetota bacterium. Classification (GTDB taxonomy): domain Bacteria; phylum Actinomycetota; class Actinomycetes; order Actinomycetales; family Microbacteriaceae; genus MWH-TA3. The sequence goes on from JBJOQU010000094.1 coordinate 9,356, forward strand.
CCTCTCGGCCACGCCACCATGTGGATTGTGCCCAAGGGCTTTTCCGAGCGGATGACGAGATTCGAACTCGCGACCCTAACCTTGGCAAGGTTATGCGCTACCACTGCGCCACATCCGCATGTTGTCTCTCGACAACGACTTGACTCTATCGAAACATTCGACTCTTGCCAAACTCACCGACTCGCGTGTCTGAAAACGTCAGGTTGTTCAGTTGCCGCTGTGGTGGGCGATACCGGACTCGAACCGATGACCTCTTCCGTGTGAAGGAAGCGCGCTACCAACTGCGCCAATCGCCCCTCTGAACATTCTGACACAGACAATCTCTGTGTTCAGTCCTCGTCGAGTGCGTAGCCCAACTCACCGTGCACGACCGTGTCAATGCCCGCGATTTCGGCCTCGGTCGATGCTCGGAACCCCATCGTCTTTTCGATGACGGAGCCGATAAGTAAAGCCGCGACGAATGAGTAGAGCAATACCGACAACGCCGCGATGACCTGAACGACCAGTTGGCCGGGGTTTCCAGAGAACACCCAACCTGTATCGGTTGCGAAGAAGCCGAGGAAAACCATTCCGACGAGACCACCGACGAGGTGGATGCCAACGACGTCCAGAGAGTCGTCGAACCCGAGTTTGAATTTGAGTTCAATCGCGTACGCACAAGCGATTCCCGCGATGAAGCCCAGCAGGATGGCGAACGACGGGGTGAGGTTGGCGCACGATGGCGTGATTGCGACGAGTCCGGCCACGGCGCCCGACGCGGCTCCGACCGATGTTGCCTTTCCGTCCTTAAGCCTCTCAATGAGCATCCAACCAAGTGAACCGGCGGACGCAGCGACGAACGTGTTCATCGAGATGAGTCCAACTTTGGACATGTCCGTGAACGCCTCGGCACCCGCGTTGAACCCGAACCAACCGAAGAAGAGGATTCCGAAACCGATCAAGGTGAGCGGGACGTTGTGGGGCTGATGGATGCCCTT
>JBJOQU010000095.1:0-3496 GCA_046049745.1 Actinomycetota bacterium
TCGCACTGTGTCTCGCAATCCCCGCGACGATCATCGCGTCAACGGCAAAGACTGCGCCCGAATACGTTCTCGCGCTCAAGCTATCTGTCTGGACGAGCCTGGTTTACGGGCTCATCGTCGCCTGGTCGTTGGCCTTCTAGGTCAGCACTCGACGACATTGACGGCAAGACCGCCGGTCGACGTCTCTTTGTATTTGGACGACATGTCGATGCCCGTCTGACGCATCGTCTCGATGACGGTGTCGAGCGAAATTTTGTGCGAACCATCTCCGGCGAGGGCGAGTCGAACTGCGGCAACGGCGGTGCCGGCTGCGATGGCGTTGCGTTCGATGCACGGCATCTGAACGAATCCGCCCACCGGGTCACACGTCAGGCCCAGGTTGTGTTCCATCGCGATTTCGGCGGCGTTTTCGATCTGTTGCGGAGTGCCGCCCAGCACCGCGGCGAGCGCACCGGCTGCCATCGAACAAGCCGACCCGACTTCGCCCTGGCAACCTGCCTCTGCCCCGGAAATAGAAGCGTTTCGCTTGTAGAGAGTCCCGATTGCACCCGCGGTCAGCAAGTAGTCGCGTTCGATCAGGTCAACGGGAACGCGCTTGAAGATCTGGGCGTAGTAGCCGACCGCGGGAATGATTCCGGCAGCACCGTTGGTCGGCGCAGTGACAACTCGCATTCCCGCTGCGTTTTCTTCATTGACGGCGATTGCATAGGCCTGCAACCATTCGTTCGAGAGCTCTGAAGCGGGCGTCCCGTCTGCTTCCGAGGCAGACAACTTGCGCGCAATCCCAGCCGCACGCCGAGAGACGTTGAGCGTTCCAGGAAGCATTCCGTCGTGACTCAGTCCGTCCTCGACGCAACCCGTCATTGTCGACCAGATGGCGTGTAAGGCCGCGTCAACGGCCGCCTCGGAGCTCACCGCAACACAATTCGCGTAGGCGATGTCCGCGATCGACATTCCCGTCGACTCGCACAGTGCGATGAGTTCGTCGCCGCTGGTGTACTCATAGGGCAAAGTCTGGTCCGACGCCGACAGGGTTTCTCCGTATTCGTCGTCGGATTCCACAAATCCGCCGCCGACCGAGAAGTAGATGCGCGACAGCAGACGCGTACCCGTCGCGTCGAACGCTTCGAATTGCATGGCGTTGGAATGTTCGGGGAGCCGCGTCAACGGTCGAAGGGCAATATCGCCCTCGGCAAACGGTAGGGTCCGTTCACCCAATTGAATGTGTCCTGATGACACCGCGCGGTCGTATGCCGTGGTGACGTCGACAGGTACACAGGACTCCGGCGACTCGCCAGCAAGGCCGGCAATCAAGGCGTTGGTCGTTCCATGACCGACACCGGTCGCGCCGAGAGAGCCGAAAAGAGAAATCTGTACGCGGGTAGCCGAATCAAACATCGAGCCGGCGCGAAGGTCGGTCAAGAATCGCGAGGCGGCTCGCATCGGTCCAACGGTGTGTGAACTCGACGGGCCAATGCCAATCGTGAAGAGGTCGAGCGGGGTAAGCGTAGTCACTGTATTTCTCCGGTGGTGCAAGGGTAACGCCGGTGGGCTGGCTGTAGCGCCAACCCACCGGCGTCGGCGTTAGTTATTCGTGCTTGCCGTGAACCGCGTAACGCTCCTCAGGAGACATGACGAGGTTGTGGCGACCAACGAGTGCGAAGTACAGCAAGAACACCGCGTAGACGATGATGATGGCGTAAATCGCGGGGCGGAACGCTTCGTTGAGCAAGAAGCCGACGAAGGCGAGAGCCGCAATCAAACCGGCAACGGTCGCACCGCCGAGTCCCCACGGGGAACGGTAGGGGCGATCGAGTTCGGGGTGCTTGACGCGCAGGATGATGAACGACACCATCTGCATGAGGTAAGCCAACATGGCACCCCACACCGCGATGTTGAGGATGATTGCACCGGCAACGCCACTGACTTCACCCGACGCGTCAGTTGCCGTCAGGTAGTCAAGCAACACGAGCGCTGCGAAACCGATGACGCCACCAACGAGGAGTGCAAGCCACGGGGTCTTGTTCTTTCCCGTGACCGACAGGCCCTTGAAGTAGTAGCCGGCACGCGACAACGAGTACATGTTGCGTCCGTAGGCGAACATGATTCCCTGGAGCGATGCGAGCAGACCAATCAGCGCGAAGATGCCGAGAACGGCAGCCCAGCCATCGCCAACCACGGCACGGAAGCCGTCGAGGAGAGGCTCACCGGCGGCGCCAGTCGCTTCAGCACCGAGGATTCCGGTGTTGATGAACATGACGAGAAGGCCGGTGACGATGAGTGTTCCGCGAGCCCAGAATCCGGCGCGAGGGATGTCACGCGACGGGTTGTGTGCTTCTTCCGCTGCAAGCGGGAGCTCTTCGATACCAAGGAACAGCCACACGCCGAAGGGGATTGCGAAGAGGATGCCCATGATGCCGTTGGGGAGGAACCAGCTCGAACCGGCAGCAGCCGGGTCGGCGGGGATGTTCCACAGGCTCGACCAGTCGATCTGACCCGACGCGAGAACCATGACCGAGAACAGCACGATGATGGCGAGCGAGATGATCGACACGATGATTGAGAATCGGAACGAGATGCTCGATCCGAGCGAGTTGAGCAGGATGAAGACGGCGTACAGAACGACGTACCAGACCCACATCATGTTCGAGCCGTCGGGGGAAAGGTCGACGCCGAGCAGTTCCGAGGTCACACCGTTGAGGTACGCGGCCGAGAAGAACACGACGACCGCGGTCGTTGCGACGTACTCGATGGTTTCTGCGAGACCCGTGATGAATCCACCCCACGGCCCCATGGCCTTGCGGGCGAAGGAGTATGCGCCACCGGAGTGGGGCATCGCGGCGGACATTTCACCGATGGCGAACATGAGTCCGTAGTACATGACGACGAGGATGGCGAAGGCGACGAGAAGTCCACCGAAACCACCAGCCGCGACACCGAAGTTCCATCCCGAGAAGTCACCCGAGATAACAGCGGCGATGGCGAGACCCCAGAGGCCCCAGACGCCAGCAGATCGAGTGAGCTGACGCTTCTCGAAATACTCCTTGCTTTGCTCGGTGTACGAGACACCCGAGACTTTCAATTTGTCAGACATACGACGTTGTAGTCCTTTCCCGCCGTGGCCACCGCTGGTCACGGCAATTTAGTGGATAAGTGATTGTGCTCACACTGTGGCAAAGATGTCAATAACCAACCATTGAAAACTTTTTCGTGCCGTCTGGCGCGTCGGGCTCCATGAGCGTGTTCCCAAGGTTTTCGCGGTTGCTGTTGACAGAATCACCAGAAGGGTGTTTTCTAATGGTTAGAAATCCAACCTCAACGAAGAGGAAGTTCCCATGGCACAGCGCAACGCACTGCTTTCCGTAACCGAGCTGCAGAAGCTCGTTGATTCGGGAGACATCGACACCGTCATCATCTCGTTTACCGACATCCAGGGCCGACTCGTCGGCAAGCGAATGTCGGCGCGGTTGTTCGTCGAGGACGCAATCGAGCACGG
>JBJOQU010000096.1:0-3010 GCA_046049745.1 Actinomycetota bacterium
CGAACGACGGCCCGTCGGCTGAAGCCGCACGCGACCGCGTCAACCAGATCGCGAACCCGATCAACCCCGAGGTTGGCGAGCAGTTCCTCGGAACCGTCGTCAAGCTCGCGACCTTCGGTGCTTTCGTTTCCTTGCTCCCCGGCAAGGACGGCCTGCTGCACATCTCCGAGCTGCGCAAGCTCTCGGGTGGCAAGCGCGTCGAGAACGCCGAGGACGTCCTGTCTGTCGGACAGAAGGTCCTCGTCGAGATCGCCAAGATCGATGACCGTGGCAAGCTCTCGCTCGTCCCCGTCGTTGAAGGCGAAGAGGGCGCAGCCGCCGACGCTAACGGCGAAGGCGAAGACGCGTAATTCACGTCTGAATTGTTGGGGCGGGCCTTCGGGTTCGCCCCAACTTTTTTTGGTGTCAAATGTTAAGTTTTGTGACTTTTTGCGCTACCGTCAGGAATGCACGGGAAACAGTTTCCGTGTTAGGGGTTCACCCCGCTGGGCGAGACGCCCGCAGAGGCGCCTTGTTTCGGTAAACCGAAAGGTTTTGCTTGTGAACACTCTTTCATCATTGTTGGACAACAATCAGTTCAACCTGGTGTACAACATGCTCTCGCTTGGTATTGCGAGCATGCTCTTCACGACGGTGTTTCTTTTCATCGCTCGCGAACGTGTAGCACCCCGCTACCGCATGGCCGTTATGATTTCGGCGACAGTGACCGCGATTGCCGCGTACCACTACTTCCGTATGTTCGACTCGTTCAACCACGCATTCGCTGGTCTGACCGAGAACAACCCCGATGCCTACAACGTTGGCTACCGCTACGTTGACTGGCTCCTCACTGTTCCGCTTCTCCTCGTTGAGATCGTCGCAGTACTCGGCCTGGCTCGTGCAGTTCAAACATCGATGTTGAACCGCCTCGTTCCTGCAGCCGCTGCGATGATCATCCTCGGATACCCCGGAGACGCAAAGCTCGACATCTTCGGACTTGCCCCCAGCATCTGGGGCGCACTGTCGACGATCCCGTTCCTGTACATCATGTACGTACTGTTCGTCGAGCTCGGCAAGAGCCTCTCGCGTCAGTCGGCTGAGGTTCAGAAGAAGGTCAAGACCCTCCGTCTTCTCCTTCTCGCAACGTGGGGTGTTTACCCGATCACGTTCATCCTCGCGATGAACAGCACCGGGTTCGACGCGTCTGAGGTTGTTGCTCGTGAGGTCGGCTACTCCATCGCCGACATCCTCGCGAAGTGCCTCTTCGGTCTCATCATCTTCTCGATCGCCCGCATCAAGTCGGCGGAAGATGACAAGGAATTCGCAAAGTCGGAATTCCGCGACTAATTCGCACAAGAGTGGGGGCGGGCTTCGGCTCGTCCCCACTTTTCTTTTGTCGGTAGGCTCAAACTCTCATGACGCACATGCCTCTTCCTCTCACCGCAGCAGATATCTCGTTTGAATCAACGGGGGAGTGCATCGTCCGCCGGACAGTTCACTCGAGCGGTTTGCGCGTCCTCACCGAACGCGTCCCCGGTTCGCGAACCGTCACCATCGGATTCTGGATCGGCGCCGGTTCGCGCGACGAGGACGCGGGGCACCACGGGTCGACGCACTTCCTCGAGCACTTGCTGTTCAAGGGCACCTCGACTCGCACCGCGTTCGAGATTTCCGAGACGTTCGACGCGATGGGCGCTTTCCACAACGCTTTGACTGCAAAGGAAAACACCTGTTACCTGTCCCGCGTTCGCGCGGCAGACCTGCCCGTCGCTGTTCGAGTCCTGGGGGACCAGGTGTCGAATTCGTTGCTGCGTGCTGAAGACTTCGACATGGAACGCACCGTCATCCTGGAAGAGTTGGCGATGGCGGCAGACGACCCGGACGATGTGTGCGGCGAGCAGTTCTTCGAAGCAATGTTCGGCGATTCCCCGCTTGCCCGACCGATCGGCGGAACTGTTGCCGACATCGAGGGCGCCGATCGTTCATCCGTCATCGAGCACTACCGCGACCGCTACCAGCCGCGCGACCTGATTGTCACTGCGGCCGGAGATGTGGACCACGACGAACTTGTTCGCATGGTGCTCGACTCGCTCGTCGGGTGGGACATCACCGATGGCGAGCCGGAAGCACGCCGCCGTCAGGTCGAGGCACCCGTTGCCGGACGCACACCGATTGCCGTCACGACCCGTGAACTGGAACAAGTGGCCGTCATCGTGGGAGTTCCCGGTGTCATTGCCAATGACGATCGCCGAACTGACCTCGGTGTTCTCACCGCAATTCTTGGTGGCGGCTCGTCGTCGCGTCTGTTCCAAGAAATCCGTGAGAAGCGCGGTCTGGCGTATTCCGTCGACGCATTCCCCGTGACCTACTCCGACGCGGGAGCGTTCGGTGTTGGTGCGGGTTGTTCTCCCAAGGCTCTCGGGGACGTTCTCGGCCTGATTCGTGAAGGATTCGATGGCATGTCGACCATCACGCCGCATGAACTCAACCGTGCACGTGGTCAGATCCTCGGTTCGGCGACGCTCGCGCTGGAGTCGATGGACTCGCGCATGAACCGACTGGCGCGTGCCGAATTCCTCGGCGAATATCGTGACCTCGATGAAACCGAGCGCCTGCTGAACCTTGTGACCGTCGAATCCGTCGGTGCACTCGCCACCGAACTCGCCGCCGGTGCGGTCGTCGTGTCGGCCGTCGGTGCCGTCACCGAGGCTCAAATCGCGTCGTACATCAGCGCGTAGGCTGGAAACATGACGAGCGTTGCAGTGGTGGGGGCGACCGGCCGACTCGGCCAGCAGGTTGTCCGCGTCGTCCGCGCAATGGACGGCTTCGACGTCGTCGCCCATCTCAACTCGTCTTCCGATCTGGCAGAACTTGCTGGGGCCGACCTCGTGATCGACGTGACGCGCCACGACGTGAGTGAATCGGTCGTTGCCGCCGCACGTGCGAACGGCCAGCGAATCCTTGTCGGAACCAGCGGCTGGTCAGCCGACCGCCTTGCCGATCTCAACATCACTGACGACGAATCCGTCAC
>JBJOQU010000097.1:0-2728 GCA_046049745.1 Actinomycetota bacterium
ACGTGAGTGAATCGGTCGTTGCCGCCGCACGTGCGAACGGCCAGCGAATCCTTGTCGGAACCAGCGGCTGGTCAGCCGACCGCCTTGCCGATCTCAACATCACTGACGACGAATCCGTCACCGTGATTCCCAACTTCAGCCTGGGGTCGACCGTCGCTACCCACATCAGCGGAATCGTTGCGAAATACTTCCCCGAGGCGCGCATCGACGAGACGCACAACATCGCCAAGGTTGATGCCCCCAGCGGCACCAGCGTCCGCACCGCCGAAGTCATCGCCGCCGACCGTTGCTGCGCGCCCACATCGACCGAACCGGCTGCCGGAGACCATGTCGTGTCCGGTGTCCCGATTACGAGTCACCGCTTGCCCGACGCCATCGCCGAACAGACCGTGACGTTCACGGGCGCCGGCGAGATGATCACCGTTTCTCACGAAACTCTCAGCCGCGACTCGTACGATGACGGAATTCGCGCTGCGGTCACCTATGCAGCCTCCAGCACAGGCCTGACTGTCGGCCTCGACACCGTGATGGGAATCCGATGAAGCAGACACGAACAATCATTGGGGTCGTCGTGATGACCGCTCTTCTCGCCCTGTACATTGCGTTCGCAAGCTACGAGGCGGTACTGCTCGTCTCGACGGGTCAGCCGCTGGCGATGACCTTCGGACTGGCGTTGTTTGTGGCCCCCGCGATCGGAATCTGGTCGCTTTTCCGCGAGTTGAAGTTCGGCCGCGAGGCGGGCGCTCTGTTGAACCGATTCGTCGAGGAATTTGGGCCAATCGCGTTGCCCGTATTGGACAAGGGATCGGATGTTCCGGAACCCGCAAACCCGACCTGGGACGATTTGCTCATTCACGGGCTCACGCTTGATTCCGTTGGCAAGCGCCGTGAGGCACGAGCCGCTGTCCGCCGAGCGATCGTGCTCGCAAAGGTAAACTCGGATTCATGACAAAGGCGCGTGCATCGAAGCTCACCGTCGCCTATGTCATGCCGGTGCGTAACGATGCGACGTATCTGAGAGGCGCTGTCGAGAGCATCATGGCTCAGGACAACCCGCCGAAAACGACGGTCGTGCTGTCTGTTGGGCCGTCGACGGACAACACACGCGAGGTCGCCGACCAACTGGCGAAGGAATATGGCGTCACGGTTGTCGACAACCCGCAGGGCAACACGCCCGCGGCGCTGAATATCGCTCTGTTGGCGACGGATGCTGACGTTGCCGTTCGCGTCGACGCGCACTCGGAACTGTCTCCCGGCTATGCCCAGAGCGCGGTTGCCATTCTTGAAGAGACCGGCGCATCGAACGTCGGCGGAATCATGGAAGCCCGTGGTCGCACGAACATTCAAAAGGCCGTCGCGTGGGCGTACGGAAACTTCATCGGATTGGGTGGTGGCCCGATTCACACGGGTGGAACCCCTGGCCCCGCTGACACCGTGTACCTCGGGGTGTTCCGCCGCCTCGACGTGCTCGAACTCGGCGGTTTCAACGAACAACTGATCCGAGGCCAGGACTGGGAACTCAACGCCCGCCTGCGCGAGAACGGCAAGACCGTGTGGTTCGACCCGTCGTTGCGCGTTGGCTATTACCCCCGCCGCGACATCGTGTCGTTGGCCAAGCAGTTCTTTGGAACGGGCGTATTCCGCGCGTACATCCTCATGGCGAATCCGAAACGAACGCGCATCAAGTACCTCGTGCCGCCGACGTTTGTCGCATCGCTGCTCATTGGACTCGTTGCTCTCGCCGTGTCCGGCAACTGGTGGATGCTACTTCCCGGGTACGCGTACGCGGCGCTTGTCCTGTTCGGTGCCCTGACGGCCAAGGGGCTCAGCCTCAAGTCGCGCATCGCACTTCTTGCCGTACTTCCCACCATGCACATTTCGTGGGGGACTGGCTTTTGGAAGGGTGTCTTCACCTTCTCGAACCGCGGTGACGACGTCGTGCTCAACACGGCCGCCATCTCGGTCCATTCCTAAACTCCCGAACGATAAACTGGCCGATAGTCCCAGGGGAAGGCCATCATGAGCGATATCGTCGTGTGCTCGTTTTACACCGACGACGAGTATTACCGAAACGAGGCCAAAGCCCTTCGTGCGGATCTCGACAAGCTCGGCGTTGAATACGTGCTTGAGGAAATCGTCAAGGTCGAAGGCCAGGACTGGGCTGACCTGTGTCGCCAGAAGGTTCCGTTCCTCAACTCGGTGTGCCAGCGCTTCCCTGACAAGAAGGTCTTCTGGATCGACGTCGATTGCCGTCTGCTGAGCCTTCCCGACTTCGTGCGCGAATCGAGCGCCGACATCATCGGTTTCCAGCGCGGATTCGGATCATCCTTGACCATCGGTTACCAGAACCGCACCCGTTTCTGGGAGCCATGCTTCTGGGGTGTGGGCACCGGTCCGAACGCGCGCAAGATGATGGCGGACGCCGCCGCGATTGAATCGACGAGCACGCTCAAGGCAACGGACGATTACTTCTTCGAGGACGCCTGGCGTCAAAACGCTGATTCCCTGACGTTCCAGATGATTCCGGGCGCGTGTGTTCTGGGCAAGGGCGACCCGTCGCTCAACCTCGAATCGTTCTTCGTGTTCGGCTCGTCCGGAAACGTTGCTGAATTCAAGGGCAAGGTCGAGCAGCACAAGGGAATGTCCAAACTTACGGTCCGCCAAGCGATTACCAAGTTGGGCAAGGCCGTTCTTCGCCGTCTTCCCGTTCCCGTTGCTCGTCGCGCGG
>JBJOQU010000098.1:0-2647 GCA_046049745.1 Actinomycetota bacterium
AGGAACGTACGCCTCGGGTTGGTAATAGTCGTAGTACGAAACGAAATATTCGACCGCGTTTTCCGGCATCAATTCCCGGAATTCTGTGGCCAGTTGCGCGGCGAGTGTCTTGTTGTGGGCAAGCACGAGTGCCGGACGTTGGATCGCCTCAATCAGCCACGCGGTTGTTGCCGACTTACCCGTACCTGTCGCGCCGAGGAGGACGATGTTTGTCTCCCCCGCGTTGATGCGCGCCGCGAGTTCCTCGATGGCCTTGGGCTGGTCGCCACTGGGCACGTACTCGCTAATGACCTTGAACGGTCTGACGGCGCGAGTGGGTTCCATACGTCCAGATTAGGCGCGGTACGCGCTCTGAATGTCCGCCCAGATAGCGTCCACCTGTTCGAGGGTCTCCTCGACGGATTCGCCGGTGTCGATGATCCAGTCGGCAACCTGCATGCGTTCAACTTCGGTCGCCTGGGCGTCGATTCGCGCATCGGCTTCCTCGGCCGACATCCCACGAATGTCGATGAGTCGCTGACGTCGGATTTCGGGGTCGCACGCAAGGACTATGACCGAGTCGAATTCGTCAACGCGCTTCGATTCGACGAGCAGCGGGATGTCATAGACAATCACGGCGTTGGGGTCGTGGTCTGCGATCTCCGTGATGCGGTTGGCGAATTCGGTCTGGATGGCGGGATGAACAATCGATTCGAGGTCCTGGCGTGCGTCGGCGTCCTCGAAGATCAGTCGACCAAGCGCCTGCCTGTCCAACTCGCCCGACGCATCGATTACTCCGAGTCCGAATCGTTCGCGAATCGCGTCGAGCACCGGACTCCCCTTGCGCTGGACAAACCGGACAAGTTCGTCTGCAGATTCAACATGCGCACCTAGTTCGCGAAGTCGGTTGCAGACAGTTGACTTCCCGGCGGCAATACCGCCCGTCACAGCAATCAGAGGCACATCCTTAGCGTAACGACAAAGGGCGGTCGCTTTCGCGACCGCCCTTTGTGACTGAGTTGATTACTCGGCGACCTTGCCTGCGAGCTTGTCGCGGAGTGCCGCGAGCTGCTCGTCCTCGGCGAGGGTGCCGGCCGACTCTTCGGCGGGCGACGACGAAACGACGTCCGCTGCAGGAGCAACCTCGGGGAACGCTTCAGCTTCAGCGTTCATGCGAGCGACCTGGACCTTGTGAGCCTCCCAGCGAGCCTGAGCTGCTGCGTAGTCACGCTCCCACTTGGCGCGCTGCTCGTCGAAGCCGTCCTTCCAGTCACCCGTTGCAGGGTCGAAGCCCTCGGGGTAACGGTAGGTACCGCTCTCGTCGTAATCCGTCGGCATGCCGTAGAGGGCCGGGTCGAACTCGGTACCTTCGGGGTCGACGCCGTCGTTAGCCTGCTTGAGCGAGAGCGAGATGCGACGACGCTCGAGGTCGATGTCGATGATCTTGACGAACACGTCGTCGCCGACCGAAACGGCCTGCTCGGCGAGTTCGATGTGGCGACCCGACAGTTCGGAGATGTGAACGAGGCCTTCGATGCCGTCAGCGACGCGAACGAACGCACCGAACTGAACGAGCTTCGTGACCTTACCCGGGGCGATTTCACCGATGGCGTGCTCGCGAGCGAACACCTGCCACGGGTCTTCCTGGGTTGCCTTGAGCGAGAGCGAGATGCGCTCGCGGTCGTTTTCGACCTCGAGAACCTCGACAGTGACTTCCTGGCCGATTTCGACAACTTCCGAGGCGTGCTCGATGTGCTTCCACGACAGTTCCGAAACGTGGATGAGACCGTCAACGCCACCGAGGTCGACGAACGCACCAAAGTTGACGATCGACGAGATGACACCCTTGCGGATCTGACCCTTGGTGATGTTTCCGAGGATCTGGCTGCGGCTCTCGGACTGAGTCTGCTCGAGAAGAGCGCGACGCGACAGAACGACGTTGTTGCGGTTCTTGTCGAGTTCGAGGATCTTGGCTTCGATTTCCTGGCCGAGGTAAGGCGTGAGGTCACGAACGCGGCGAAGCTCGATGAGCGATGCGGGGAGGAATCCACGGAGACCGATGTCAACGATGAGTCCACCCTTGACGACCTCGATGACCGAACCGGTCACGACGCCATCGGCTTCCTTGACCTTTTCTACATCTCCCCAAGCGCGCTCGTACTGTGCACGCTTCTTGGACAGGATGAGGCGTCCTTCTTTGTCTTCCTTCTGGAGGACGAGGGCCTCGACAACATCACCGACGGCGACAACCTCATCGGGGTTGACGTCGTGCTTGATGGAAAGCTCGCGGATGGGGATGACACCCTCCGTCTTGTAGCCGACGTCGAGAAGAACCTCGTCACGATCGACCTTGACGACGGTACCTTCGATGAGGTCTCCGTCGTTGAAGAACTTCAGCGTCTTTTCAACTTCGGCGAGGAAATCCTCGGCTGATCCGATGTCATTGATTGCGACCTGCTTGGTCTGGGTGTTAGTCATATGTTGATTTGCTCCGAAGGGCATAAATAAAGCCCACGCAATTCTCATCACGCGGGCGGCGGACAGGGAATTGTTGCCGGTTGGCAACGTTCCACTGTACCGCGCCTACCGCGTGTGGTGCAAACAGACTTACGAGTCGAGTACCGCGGATTTCAGGGTGTCGAGTCCGACTCCCCCGATATCAAGAACG
>JBJOQU010000099.1:0-4782 GCA_046049745.1 Actinomycetota bacterium
TGATGAAAAGCGACACGACGCCGGCGAAAACGACTGTGGCGATGAGCGCCCAGTCTCTGGGTGAGAACGATCGGTAGGACGTCCACACGCGATCAGGTTGTGAGAATCCGCGAACCTCGGCGATTTCACTCATGCGGATTGCGCGGCGAATGGCGATGACGAGGGTGGTGATAACCAGGGAACCGAAGCGCGTCGACAGCCCAGCCGCTCGCCTTGCAATCCGTGTCTCTGCCAAGTCAGCGACGATCACGGGCGCGAGTCGGAGGGCGATGAGTGCGGCCAGCGCTGCACGTTGTGGGATGACTCGTCGCACGACCGTCGTCGCCACCAATTCGTGCGGTTCCACGAACCTGATGATGAGCACCGCCGGAACCGCGATAGCGAAGATGCGGGCGAACGCCGCGAGTGCGACGTCAAAGGAACCGTCACTAATGGTGACCAGCCCCCACTCGGCGTGTACCTCGCCTTCTGGGCGGGCATACAAGAACGAGGTGAGGCTCATGGCGACAGCAACGAGCGCAATCACGCCCAACTGGATCCACGGAATTCGAGGTCGGGGCATTACCGTGAGCAACGCAGTCACGACCGCGATTCCGATGAGCACTGGCGTGACGTAGTCCACCGTCCACACGACAGTCAGCGCGGGAATCACGCTGGCGAAAGAGAGCGCCAAGGAATGGGGTCGATTCTGGTTCATCGCGTCTCACCGCCGATGCGAATCACGCGATGCGCCATAGCGTCGATGAACCGTTGGTCGTGCGTTGCAACAACAATCGACCCGCGCCCGGCGAGGAAGTCCCGAAGCCGATCGATGAGGTCCAGCCACGAGTTCGCGTCCTGGCCGAACGACGGTTCGTCGAGGAACAACACGCGCGGATGGCGTGCGAGTGCCGAGGCCAAGCCCAGACGGCGTCGTTCACCGCCCGACAGGCTCTGTGGGTGACGTGAGTCCAAGCCCTTGAGCCCGACGGCGGCGCGTTCGTGTGACGGTGCTTCGTCGTCGACACGTCCCGACCCGAACCCGTATGCGGGGTTCTGCAAGACGGATGAGACTTCGGCGACAAGTTCCCGAGGCGACAAGCGGTGAGGCGCCATGTTGACCCCGACGAAACGGACGGTTCCCTTGTCTGGCGCAATCAGTCCGCCCAGGGCGCGAAGAGCTGTGGACTTTCCCGAACCGTTATCTCCGACGAGTGCCACGACTTCACCTTCGGAGAGTTCGAAGTCGGGAATGACAACGCGGGAGCCGTGCGGCGAACGACGGGCGACAACACCTGACGCCTCCAGAACAAGACTCGCATTTCTTTTCGGCGAAGTTGGTGATGGGACCGTGACATGCCCGGGGACCCAGACACCCAGCGCGATGAGCGTCGACCTTTGCGATTTTAAGACGTGGTCGATTGGCCCGTCAGCGACGATTCGCCCGCCGGCGACAACAATCAACCGATCAACCAAGTCGTGCCAGACATCGATGTGATGTTCAACGAGAACGACCGCCACAGCGCGTTTCTCAATCACGCGCCCCACCGAAGCGACGACAAGTGCTGTGGACGGCTCATCGAGGCTTGCGGTCGGCTCGTCCATCAAGATGAGCGGAGGCTTGCCCGCCAGAGCACTTGCGATTGCCAGGCGCTGCTTTTCGCCACCCGACAAATTCGCCGTGGGATGGCGGCGGGATTGCGTGATTCCCGCTGCGCGCAGAGCCTCTCCCACACGACGGCGAACTTTGCCGACCGTTGACACTGTCGTTTCGGCGACGAACTCGATTTCTTCGCCGATGGTGGGGAACAGAATCTGCTCGTCGGGCTCTTGACCCACAAATCCGACCGCGGCTACGTTTCTCACCATCGAGCCCGTCGATACCGTGGATGTGGGGTCGTGCATCCCCGCCATCGCGCGCAACAAGGTCGACTTACCGCCACCGCTCGGTCCTGTGATCAGAATGCGCTCACCCGGTCTTACTCGAAGCGAGACGTCGCGCAAAGTCGCGCCGTCGCTCCCGGGCAGACTCAGCGTCCACCCCTCGAATTCGATGAGGGCGTCAGACATCTCAGCGGCCGAAATTGGCGAGGATGCCTGTCTTGGCGAGAACTGTGACAAGCCCCGCCGACAACCCAGCGCCTAGCACCGCACCCGAGAGCGTCGCACTCGTCACATAAATGGTGATGAACTCGGTTTCTGTTCCTGGATACCAATATGCGACCTCGAGTGCGCCTTGGACGATTCCTCCGATAGCGCCAGCGGTAATGGCAGCGCGCCACAACGACCCGCGGTGTCCCCAGACGAGAAGTCCGATTTCCAGAGCGAGGCCCTGAGCGATTCCGAGGAGCAGAACCGTGAATCCCCACTGGTTGCCGATGGCCGCTGAAACGAGCGATGCGAGAACCTCGCCGAACAAAGCGGCACCCGGTCGGCGAATGATTAGTCCGACGAGCAAGCCGCCAACAAGCCAGACGCCGTCGAGTAGGGCGACGAGCCCAGGAGTCACCGCGCCAAGTGGGATGCTGAGTGGCGCATAGATGGCGTTCCATGCCGTAAAGACGACACCCGCCGCAACACCGAGAACTGCGGCGACGACGAGGTCTACTGTGCGCCAGGGACGAAACAGTTGATTCATGTGAGTGCACTTTCCTTCGTGCACGGGGTTTACCTGCCTTCCTCTTCGGCATTACCCGATGAGGTTCGACGGTCGGCGCGGTGCGCCCTCTCAGCCCTTGCGAGCTCCCGTGGTAATTCCCAGTCTACGCCCCTCGCATAGGATACAAACATGCTGGAAATGCTCACGAACCCGGATGTGTGGCTCGCTCTTCTCACACTGACAATCCTCGAAGTGGTGCTCGGCATTGACAACGTTATCTTCATCGCGATTCTCACGGGAAAGCTTCCGGCCGAACAGCGCCAGCGAGCCCAAATCACAGGATTGAGCATCGCACTCGTCACCCGTCTCGCGCTTCTCGTTGCCGCGGCGTGGATCATGACACTTGACGAAGACCTTTTCACGATCGGCGAATGGGGCTTCTCCGGTCACGAACTCATCCTCCTGGCTGGAGGAATCTTCCTCGTCTACAAGGCAACCCACGAAATTCACGAGAAGCTCGAAGGCGACGAGGGCGGCGAGAACCCGTCAACCGGCAACAGCGGCAAGGCGTTCTGGGCAATCATCGGGCAGATTCTGGTCTTGGACGTTGTCTTTTCAATTGACGGAGTCATCACCGCCGTCGGCATGACTGACGAGTTGTGGATCATGGTCGTCGCGGTTGTCGTCTCGTCCATCGTGATGATTTTTGCTGCACAGTCCGTGAGCGGTTTTGTCGAACGCCACCCCACGGTCAAAATGCTCGCTCTGTCGTTCCTCGTCCTCATCGGCGCCGCGCTCATCGCGGAAGGCTTCGGAGTGCATCTCGATAAGGCGTTCATCTACGGACCAATGGCCTTCTCGGTCGTCGTCGAAACTCTCAACATTACGTACAAGAAACGCCAGGAACGTCGCACCCACCGCGCATCCGAGCCCGTGCACCTGCACCAGCCGATCGTGGAGGAGCCCCGCGCTACGCGAAAGAAGTAGTACGTGCTTCTTGATGATGTAACTCGGGTCGTAACATCGGTCCTCGATCAGGTCGATCGCGACGAGGCCGTGCACATTCTGTCTTCTCTTGTCTCAGCTGGAAACGCTGTCGCCGACGGCGCAACGATGGACGATTCTCTCCTCGAGGTCGCAGAACTTGGTCGCACGTTGACCGGCGCCAAGTACGGTGCCGTCGGAGTTGTCGACGACAGCGGGCGATTCACCACGTTTGTCCACGTTGGAATGTCGGCAGAAGAGACCGCGTCCGTTGGATCGTTGCCGGTCGGCAAGGGAATTTTTGCCACCGTAATCCAAGAGAAACGTCCGATTCGACTGTCGAACCTGTCGCAGCACACCAGTTCCTCTGGGGTTCCTGGTTCCCACCCACAGATGTCGTCGTTCCTCGGCGTTCCGATCGTGCACGATGGCGAAGCATTGGGAAACCTATACTTGACCGAATCGCACCGCGGCGAGTTTCGCGAGATCGATGAAGCGGTTGTCGTCGCACTCGCCCGCATCGCGGCCGAAAGCATAGTGAACGCGCGGCGTCACGAATCGGGCGAGCCGTCACGCGCTCCTCTCGATTGGAACCCTTTCGAGGGGCTCACCGAGCGCGAGGTGGAAATCATCACCCTGATTGCCGAAGGCCTGTCCAACCGCGAAATCGCCGGGCGCCTATTCCTCGCAGAGAAGACGGTCAAAAATTACGTCTCGGTCATCCTCGGCAAACTCGGCATGCAACGACGAACGCAAGCCGCGTTGTACGCGAGCGAGTTCCTGCCCAAAACGCAGTTCTAGAGGCTGGAAATGCGCTTCGAGATGCGCTTTCCCCAGTGCATCGTCTTGGCGATGGGGTAAATTGCGAGGAAGAACGCTGCCGGTACTCGCAACATGCGGTCTCGAACTCCGTGGTGGTTGTACGTCCGATCGAATCGACCGAAATAGGCTGCAATGTCAGACGGGCTGTCGTCCATACGACGTCCGCTCATGCCCGCAAGCATCTTGGGTGCGTAAACAATCTTGAGTCCCGCCGAATTGACATGTACAGCAAGATCGAGGTCCTCGTGCATGAGGTCTTCGACATCTGCGCACGTCTCGTCGCGCACTGCAAGCCATGCGGAGCGCGAAATCGCCATGTTCGAACCGAACAGAAATTTGTAGTCCCGAGCAAGTCGCCACATTGCCTTGCGCAGCGTGTTGTCGGCAATCTTGCCGAA
>JBJOQU010000100.1:0-5403 GCA_046049745.1 Actinomycetota bacterium
CGGCACTGCGCATACGCGACGGGGTGAGCGACGACGACGCGAACATCGGCAAGCGAGGTTCCTGGGCGCACGACGACGTCAAAGTTCACAGGGACAAGGTATTCGCCCAAGATTTGCAGTCCCGTGGATGCGGCGAGAGCATCCTGTGCTGCGCTGACGCCACCCTCTACCGAATTCTCGACCGCGATCATCGCCGCGAGCGCCGTGCCACTCTCGACGGCACGAAGTGCCTCGCCGACGTTGTTGACGGCGAGCCATTCCTTTCCCGCAGCTTCGGCAACCTGACCAAGCGCCACCCACGTGAACGTGCCGACGGGGCCTAAATAGGCATACGTCATGGCGACTCCTTGGGTGATTGGGGTGTTCCCAGACTACCGAAGTGGCAGTGTCTAGTTCACGTAGTCGGGCGCCGCTGGCAGTCCGAAGAATTCCTCCAACGTGATGTTGGGCGTCTTATGCATCTCCTTCGCAAGACCGCGACCGACGTATCGCCAGTGCCACGGTTCGTACATGTACCCCGTGATGTGAGTCAGCCCCTCGGGATAGCGCAGAACCCACCCGAATTCCCATGCGTGCTCGGTCAGCCACTTGCCTTCCGGAGTGTCTCCAAAGCACTCGTAAATTGAACATTTCCCGTTCTTCGCGACGATGTCGACCGACAAACCTGTTTGGTGTTCGGAATGTCCTGGCCGAGCGCTCTGAAGGTCGGCCTGTTGCTGGCCGCGGGAACGGACGTAACCGTTGTAGACACCGACCTGCAGGTTGTACGAGCGGTAGGCGCTTTGGATGACAAGGTTGATACCGTCGGCTTTGGCCGCCGTGAACATTGCGAGATATGCCCCCGCCGCTCCCGATCGAAGTCGCGGGTCGTGACGGTGCGGAACGTCGGGACTGACTAAGTCACCGGGGACATAATCGAGCGGGTCGAGCGGGCGCAATTTGTCCGCGACGACCCACAGTGAATTCGCGTCATCGATCGAGAAAGTGGTGGCGTCAAAACTTGGCTCTGGAGTCGAAGACGTCGGCTCAGCGGGCTTTGCTTGCCACGATTGAACAGGCACCGGGATGTCGTTGCCGACAACAGGAGCACACCCGGCGAGCGCCACAACGAGTGCGAGAGGTGTCAGCAGACGAAACATCTCCTCTAGATTACGGGCGTAGGATTGCCCGCGTGCCTGACGCAAAAAATATCCAGATGACCCACCGCCAAATTATGTTGGTGCTCGTCGGTCTGATGTCCGGAATGTTCCTCTCGGCCCTCGACCAAACGGTCGTCGGCACGGCAATGCGCACCATCGCCGATGACCTCAACGGACTGTCCCAGCAAGCGTGGGTGACCACCGCGTACCTCATTGTCTCAACCGTGGTCACACCGATTGCGGGCAAACTGTCCGACATTTTCGGACGACGACCGATTTACCTCATCTCGATCGGAATCTTCCTTCTCGGCTCGTTGCTGTCCGGTTTTGCTGACTCGATGATGAGCCTCGCCGCATTCCGCGCAGTGCAAGGTATCGGTGGAGGTGGCTTGATGTCCCTTGCCTTCACCATCATCGGCGACATGGTGCCTCCGCGTGAACGTGCGCGCTATCAAGGTTTCTTCATCGCCGTTTTCGGTTCGTCCAGCGTTCTCGGGCCACTTGTCGGTGGTTTCTTCGCAGGCATGCCAGACATCCTGGGCATCACGGGTTGGCGATGGGTGTTCCTCATCAACATGCCAATCGGAGCAATCGCGCTATTCATGGTGTGGCGTTTCTTGCACGTCCCGCAAATCAAGCACAACCACAAGATTGACTGGTGGGGCGTGTTGACCGTCATCCTCGCCGTCGTCCCGCTCCTCCTTGTCGCCGAGAATGGCCGCGAATGGGGCTGGGGTTCGTCCGAGGCGCTCCTCTGCTACGGACTCGGTGTCGCCGGTATTGCCGCGTTCATTTGGGCCGAAGCGCGAATGGGTGAAGCCGCACTCATCCCACTGTCCCTGTTCAAGTCGGTCACATTCTCGCAACTAACGGTTCTGGGAATCCTGGTCGGATTTGCCATGTTCGGCGCCATGATGACGATCCCGTTGTTCATGCAACTCGTCATCGGGTCGACGCCGACAGAGAGCGGAATTCAAATGTTGCCGATGGTATTCGGCATCATGCTGGCCACCGGTATCGGCGGTCGCGTGATCTCCAAGACAGGCAAATACAAGATTCTTCCAATTATTGGAACCGGGCTGATGGTCTTCGCGTTCTCGTGGTTGGCCCAGATTTCGAAGGACAGCGACTACACCTTCATCATGGTCGGAATGCTGGCCGTCGGTATTGGGCTCGGGCTCATGATGCAAACGCTGACGATCGCCAGCCAGAATGCCGTCTCCGCTCGTGACATCGGGGTCGCCACGAGTGGCGCAACGTTCTTCCGCCAGATCGGCGGAACGCTCGGTACCGCCGTTCTGTTTTCGGTACTCTTCGGCCGGATTCCGGAGGCCCTGAAAGAAATCTTCGGCCGACCGGAAACGACCACGTCGCTGATGACGGCGATGCAGGACCCGACCATCGCAAACGATCCGAAGAACGCGGCCATCATCGACCTCCTCAAGAGCGGTGCGTCGGATCCCGGTTCGGTCTCGGGTGCCCTGTCGGGAGACACGTCGTTCCTCAATGGCGCGAGCCGAGCCCTCACCGAACCGTTCATTGAAGGATTTGCGACCTCGGCCCAGTCGGTCTACACCGTGGCCATAGTGGTGTCCGTCATCGCCTTCGTCTTGTCATGGTTCGTCAAGGCTGAGCCGCTTCGCGACAAGAGCGCGATGCAGGAAAACCTGGAAGCGCAAGCGAGCGGACACTAAATGGACATCGTTGCAGGACCGGAACGAATCACGGGCTACCGCGACGGAGTCGAGGTTGGTTGGGTCGACTTCGAGGTTCGTGGCCACGACGCACGACTTTTCCACACCGAGGTTCTCCCCCAGATGCGCAATACCGGCGCGGGTACCGAGCTCGTCGTCGGAGTCCTCGAATGGTTCCGCGACAACACGGATTTCCGAATAGTCGGAGTATGTCCGTTCGTTCCCGTCGTCATCCGTCGCCACCCCGAATTCCTCGAGCTGACGACCCGCTGACCTATCCGAAGCGACCGGAGATGTAGTCCTCGGTCATCTTCTTGGACGGGTTGGAGAAGATCGTCGCCGTCTCGTCGAATTCGATGAGTTTGCCCGGCTCGCCCGCGGCGGCGATGTTGAAGAACGCCGTCATGTCCGAAATTCGACCGGCCTGCTGCATGTTGTGGGTCACGATGACGATTGTGTAATCCTTCTTCAGCTCAGCGACGAGGTCCTCGATCGCGAGAGTCGAGATGGGGTCGAGGGCCGATGTCGGCTCGTCCATCAGAAGAACCTCGGGCTCAACCGCAATGGCGCGCGCGATGCAGAGTCGTTGCTGTTGTCCGCCGGAAAGGCCTCCGCCCGGCTTGTCCAGACGGTCCTTGACCTCTTTCCAGAGGTTTGCGCTCTTGAGGGACTTTTCGACGATGTCGTCACCCTCCGACTTCGTCATGCGCGAGTTGTTCAACTTGTATCCCGCGAGGACGTTGTCGCGAATCGACATCGTGGGGAAGGGATTGGGTCGCTGGAAGACCATGCCGACCTGACGACGGACCTCTACTGGGTCAACGTCGGGGCCGTACAAGTTGCGGCCGTCCATCGACACCTTTCCCTCGACACGAGCGCCGGGGATCACCTCGTGCATGCGGTTCAGCGTTCGGAGCAGGGTTGACTTGCCGCATCCCGACGGACCGATGAACGCGGTAACCGTGCGAGGGGCGATTGCGAGGGAGACATCTTCGACCGCGCGAACGTCGCCGTAATAGACGTTGACGTGCTTCAGTTCGATTCTCTTGGCCATGGTTGGTCCTAACGCGTTGTGTGCGGCTGGGTGATGCGGGAAAGTATGCGGGCGCCGAGGTTGAGCGCCATGACTATCACGATGAGAGTCAAGGCGCCGGCCCACGCGCGGTCGATGTACGCCTGCGTGTCAGCGCCTTGGCTCGCGTACGAGAAGTACACGAAGACGGGTAGCGTCATCATGCGCTCGTCGAACGGGTTGTAGTTCATGCTCTGGGTGAATCCGGCGACAATGAGGAGCGGGGCGGTCTCACCGATAACACGTGCGATGGCGATCATGACGCCGGTGATGAGTCCGGAACTTGCCGTGGGAAGCACGACGCGCAGAACGGTCAACCACTTGGGAACGCCGAGAGCGAATGACGCTTCACGCAACTCCATCGGGACGATGCGCAGCATTTCTTCCGCGCTGCGAACAACGACCGGGACCATCAGCACGCTCAGTGCAACAGCGCCCGCAAAGCCCATTCGGACGCCAGGACCGAAGAACAGCGCAAAGAGCGAGAAGGCGAAGAGGCCGGCAACGATTGACGGGATACCGGTCATCACGTCGACCAGCGCTGTCACAGCGCGAGCCAAGCGTCCGCGACCGTATTCGACGAGATAAATTGCGGTGAGCATTCCGATGGGAATCGAGATGATGGCTGCGAGCGACGTGATTTCGAGGGTTCCGATTATCGCGTGAAGGGCACCACCGCCCTCGCCAACAACGTTGCGCATCGAACTGGTGAAGAAGGTTCCATCGAATCGTGCGAGACCCAAGGTCACCACGGTCGAGATGAGCGAGATGAGCGGGACGACTGCGACGGCGAAAGCAGCGGCAACAAGAGTCGTCATCAGCCGGTCTTTCGCGATGCGCGGACCCTGGGCAATGAGAGTGACGACGAAGCTCAAGATTGCGTAGGCGGCGGCCGCAACGGCAACTGCGCCAAACAGGTTGAACTCAGTGCCGTTTGTCGTCGCCGGGATTGCAAACGCGACGGATGCGATGGCAAGACACGCAACAGCGAGTGCGGGGTTGAACCACTTTGCGAGTCGAATGACGGGAGTTGCCATGATTTAGTGGGCTCCCTTTCGTGCATTGCGGGTAATGATTCCGCGGGCCGTGACGTTGACGGCCATCGTGATGACAAACAGGACAAGTCCGGCCGCAATGAGTGCGTTGACGTCGAGTCCCGCTGCTTCGGGGAAGTCAAGCGCGATAGTTGACGCGATCGTCGACGGGTTGGTCGGGGTTATGAGGGCGAACGTAATCACGGCAGCGGGTGAGAGCACCATGGCAACCGCCATCGTCTCGCCCAGTGCGCGCCCGAGCCCGAGCATCGCAGAGGACAACAGCCCGCTTCGTGCGAACGGGATGACGGCCATTCGAATCATTTCCCACCGAGTCGCGCCCAGCGCAAGCGCCGCTTCTTCTTGAAGCGTCGGCGTCTGAAGGAAGATTTCACGGGCGAGTGCGCTCATGATCGGCAGGATCATGATCGCCAAGACGAACGAGACGGTCAGGATGGTTCGCC
>JBJOQU010000101.1:0-7026 GCA_046049745.1 Actinomycetota bacterium
CTTCTCCCCGTTGCGACTGAGCCCATGTGGTTCTTCGCCTGGCTCATTTGTGAAATTTTCTGGGTAACGTGCCTTGTGAAGGGCGTTCAGCTCGACCGTCGAAAGGAACAATCATGACCGAATCACAGGACACCCTCGTTCTCATCAAGCCCGACGGTGTCGAGCGAAACCTCATAGGTGAAATCCTCCGCCGGATCGAGGCGAAGGGATACGAGATTGTCGACCTTCGCATGGTGTTGCCGACTCGCGAATTGCTTACCGCGCACTACGCCGAACACGAGGGCAAGCCGTTCTTCGAGCCGCTTCTTGAGTTCATGTCGAGCGGACAGGTCGTCGCTGCACGAATTCGCGGGCATCGTGTCATCGAAGGTTTCCGTGCGTTGGCTGGCGCAACCGACCCGACCGTTTCCGCTCCGGGAAGCATCCGTGGCGATCTGGGGCGCGATTGGGGCGTCAAGGTTCAGAAGAACCTCGTACACGGCAGCGACTCACCGGAATCGGCCGAGCGCGAACTCGCTCTCTGGTTCTAGTTTCCGCCGAGCAGCAACGGCAGCAAAAGCGGGAAGTGCTGAATGATCAGCAACGCGATGGCGCCGAGATTCACGACCGGCAGCACCCACGCGTAGGGGAGCAGCGCTCCACCAATTCGCGAGGCGCGTTCGCTGTCGAACAGCAGCTTTTCACGCAGCAACCACGGCGTGATGATCCAGAACATAATCGATTGCGTCACCCACGTGATCATGCAGTACAGGCAAAGGAACCCGATCTCGTAAACCGCGTGTTCGAAGAGCCACATGAGGAAGAACCAGGCGGCGAACATTCCGACCGCGAAGGCACGCCAGAACCAGCGCGCGAAAGTCGCACCTGCGAGCATGGCCGCACCGACCGCGGACACGACGCCCCAACCGATAAGCCCCCAGAAATAGTTGGGGACTCCCAGGAACGCGCGGGCTTCGTCGGACTGCATGACGTTGCCACAGGAGAAGAACGGGTTGATGTTGCACGACGGTTGGGTGCCGTCCTTGAGGAGGTAGTACCCCTCGGTTGACAACGTGAGTGCTGCCCAGAGCGAAATCAGCCCGAAGACGAGCAGGAAGGCTCCGAAAATCTTGCGGCCGCGGAAGTCTGGGTTCACGGGTTCATTATCGCAGTCGAATCCACGACACGGTGCGTGACGAAGGTCATGCACGCGTGTCGTGTTAGCATTGGGGTGCGCGATTGTTCGTGCACGACTTTTCCGGGCATTACCGGGTACAGGAATCTTCGGGTTCAAGCGGCTAGCCAGCGCCGCGCGTGGTGAGAGCACGCAGGACACATCACCGATGTGTTTGTGACAACAAGTTTTCAGGGGTTTTACCCCGACAGAGTTCCGGTTCTCTTTGGAGAACCGCCGAGAGGTGCACCATCTCATGGTGGAAAATACAGAATTTGACCCGACGAACTACGTGTCGTCGCCGTTCGACGCTCCTGAATCGCGACCCGAGCCGACTGCAGCGGAAGCCCCGACCGAAGCAGTAGTCGACGTGGTCGTCGAGACCACCGACGCTGCGTCATCGACTGATTCGGTTCCAGAAGCCACTGTCGTCGCGGAGCCCGAGAAGCCTGCGTTTGAGCCGATCGTGCTCGAATCCCCGATGCAACTCGTGTTCCGCGCGCCGGACCCGCAGTATGTTCCGATTCGCCCGACGCGTACCGATGACGACTCGCAGCAGGTTCGTCGCCGCACCCGCGGAAACCGCGCCGAGCGCTCAGAGCGTGTCGAGCGCGTGCTTATAGAGCCCGAACTGATCACCGAACCGCAGCGCATCAAGGGTTCGACCCGAATCGAAGCCAAGCGTCAACGTCGTCGCGATTCACGCGAGATCGGCCGTCGTCGCCCCGTCGTCACAGAGACCGAGTTCCTCGCCCGTCGCGAGAGTGTTGACCGCCAGATGGTTGTTCGAACCAAGGACGGACGAATTCAGATCGGTGTTCTCGAGGACAAGGTACTTGTCGAACACTATGTCGCGCGTTCAAGCGAATCCAGCCTTATTGGCAACGTCTACCTCGGCAAGGTCCAGAACGTCCTTCCCTCAATGGAAGCCGCCTTCGTCGACATCGGGCGCGGACGCAACGCCGTTTTGTACTCGGGCGAAGTCGATTGGGACGCCGCAGCCGCCGATGGTGAAAAGAACCAGCCGCGCAAGATTGAACTCGCACTCAAGTCAGGCGACACCGTTCTCGTCCAGGTCACCAAGGACCCGGTCGGACACAAGGGTGCCCGACTGACCAGCCAGATCAGCCTTCCCGGTCGATACGTCGTGTACGTGCCGAGCGGATCAATCAACGGGATTTCCCGCAAGCTTCCGGATTCCGAGCGCAGCCGTCTCAAGAAGATTCTCTCGACGGTGCTCCCGGGAAGCGCCGGCGTCATCGTACGAACCGCGGCTGAAGGCGCATCGGAAGAGCAGCTCACCCTCGACGTTCAGCGCCTGACGGCCCAGTGGGACGCGATTCAAAAGAAGATCGAAACCGGTCACGCACCTCAGTTGCTTCATTCCGAGCCCGACCTTCTCGTCAAGATCATTCGCGACGTGTTCAACGAAGACTTCCAGAGCATCGTCATTCACGGCGACGACGCCCACGCGGTCATCACTGATTACCTCAGCCAGGTCGCGCCCGACTTGCTCGAACGCGTCATCGTCCACACCGACAAGACTGACCCCTTCGACACGTATCGAATCAACGAACAGATCGTCAAGGCGCTGGACCGCAAGGTGTGGTTGCCGTCGGGTGGTTCGCTCGTCATCGACCGCACCGAGGCCATGACCGTCATCGACGTCAACACGGGCAAGTTCGTCGGCGCGGGCGGAAACCTCGAAGAGACCGTCACGAAGAACAACCTCGAAGCGGCCGAAGAGGTCGTCCGACAGTTGCGACTGCGTGACATCGGCGGAATTGTCGTTATCGACTTCATTGATATGGTTCTCGAATCCAACCGTGACCTCGTTCAGCGTCGACTCATTGAATGTTTGTCGCGCGATCGCACGAAGCACCAGGTAGCGGAGGTCACCAGCCTCGGGCTCATCCAGATGACTCGTAAGAAGTTGGGCCTTGGACTTCTCGAGACGTTCGGTGAGGCGTGCGAGGCGTGTGCTGGTCGCGGACTCATCGTTCACCACGAACCCGTCGCTAAGAGTCGTCCCACCGACGCACCTGCCGAAAGCGGTTCCGGAACTCGCCGTGGTCGCGGGAAGCAAGTGCAGGCGAAGCAAGCACCCGTCGGCGGAACTCACGAGATCACTGAGGGTGCCCGCACTGCGTTGGCCGCCATCGCCGCATCGACAGTGAATGTCGACGCCCACGACCAGACAGATTCGGCAACGCCCGCCAAGGCAGCGATTGCGGACTTGGACTCGTTGCTCGAGGCATTGCCGGAAGCAACACCGGGGGAGCGCACCTCGCGCCGCCCTCGCCGTGCAACAAAGAAGTCGGTCCCTCAGGCGGCTGACACGACCGAATAGGCGGGGATTTGCCCAGTCGGGCGATTTCGACTATTCTTGACCCTTGGTGCGTCATCCCATTCGCGGTGCGCACGCAGTTTTCGAAAGGACATCACCGTGGTTTACGCAATCGTGCGCGCCGGAGGCCGTCAGGAAAAGGTCGAAGTTGGGACCATCCTCACCGTCGACCGTCTGTCGAACGTCGCCAACGGCACCATCGAGCTCGCTCCCGTTCTCCTCGTAGACGGTGACAAGGTCGAGTCGGACGCCGCCAAGTTGTCGAAGGTCACCGTTACCGCAGAGGTCCTCGAAGACCTCCGTGGACCGAAGATCATCATTCACAAGTTCAAGAACAAGACCGGGTACCACAAGCGTCAGGGCTTCCGCGCTGACCTGACCCGCGTCAAGGTTACGAGCATCAAGTAGTCGAGGGAGAGCACCGACATGGCACACAAAAAGGGAGCGTCGTCCACACGTAACGGACGCGACTCGAACCCCCAGTACCTCGGAGTTAAGCGCTTCGGTGGTCAGGTCGTCAAGGCTGGCGAAATCATTGTTCGTCAGCGCGGAACCCACTTCCACCCCGGAGCTGGAGTCGGTCGTGGCAAGGATGACACGTTGTTCGCTCTCGTTGCAGGCTCGGTTGAGTTCGGCAGCAAGGGCCGTCGCAAGGTCATCAACATCGTCGCTGCGTAGCGTCGAGTTTTTGGCGGGGCGGGCTTCGGCCCGCCTCGTCGTATTTTCAGGGAAGGAGGAACCGTGGTCTCATTTGTCGACGAGGTGACGGTTCACCTTCGCGCGGGTCACGGCGGTAACGGGTGCGTCTCGGTTCGCCGTGAAAAGTTCAAGCCACTCGCAGGTCCCGATGGCGGCAACGGCGGTAACGGTGGTGACATCGTTCTTGTTTCCGACCCACAGGTCACGACGCTGTTGGACTTCCATTACCGACCCCACCGCAGCAGCACCAACGGCGGTTTCGGAATGGGCGACAACCGCTCGGGCTTCAAAGGTGAGGCCCTGACTCTTCCCGTGCCCGTCGGAACGGTCGTCAAAGACGTCGACGGCGAACTCATCGTCGACCTCGATCAGCCCGGCATGGAATACGTCATTGCGCCGGGAGGCCAGGGCGGTCTCGGGAACGCGGCTCTCGCGTCGACCAAGCGCAAGGCGCCCGGTTTCGCTCTTCTCGGGACTCTCGGGTGGGAAGGCGATGTCGTCCTTGAACTCAAGACGGTCGCCGATGTCGCACTTGTTGGTTTCCCTTCGGCTGGAAAGTCGTCGCTCGTTGCTGCCGTATCCGCAGCAAAACCCAAGATCGCCGATTACCCATTCACGACGCTTCACCCCAACCTGGGTGTCGTCGACGTCGAACAGTACCGTTACACGATTGCTGACGTCCCTGGACTCATTGAAGGCGCCTCGGAAGGCAAAGGCCTCGGCCTCGACTTCTTGCGTCACGTCGAGCGTTGCCGCGTTCTCGTCCACGTGATTGACTGCGCGACGCTCGAATCGGGTCGCGACCCGATGAGCGACTTCGACATCATCCGCGAAGAATTGGCTGCGTACCCCGTTCCCGAAGGCGCAGTTCCGCTGCTGGACCGTCCCCAAGTGATTGTCCTGAACAAGGTTGACGTTCCCGAAGCGCAGGACCTTGCCGCGATGGTGCGTGCCGACTTTGAAGCACGCGGATTTGAAGTGTTCGAGATTTCGACGGCGGCGCGTATTGGTTTGCGCGAACTAACGCTGCGACTCGGCCAGATTGTCGGAAGCGACCGTGCCGAGCGCGAATTGGCGGAGAAGAACCGCGAACGCATCGTGATTCGACCCAAGGCCGTCAACGAGAAGGAACTACATGTCGTTGTCGAAGTTCGCGGCGACGACACGACTTACCGCGTTCGAGGCGCCAAGCCAGAGCGTTGGGTTCAGCAGACCGACTTCACGAACGAAGAGGCCGTCGGATACCTGTCGGACCGACTCGCGAAGATCCACATCGACGACGAGCTCTACAAGTCCGGTGCAATCCCCGGATCAACCGTCTACATCGGCGAGGGCGACCGTTTCGTGTTCGATTGGGAACCGACGCTCACAAGCGCTGCTGAACTGATCACGGGACCTCGAGGCACCGACGCGCGACTCGACCCGAACGAACGAACCACCAACAAGGAACGACGCCAGTCCTATAAGGAGCGCATGGACGCAAAGGCGGCTGCTCGTGCAGAGCTCGAAAGCGAGCGCAAGGCCGGGCTCTGGGCGGAAGAGGACGGACGTGACACGGAGTGAGGTGATGGCGGCGAAGCGAATCGTCGTCAAGGTCGGATCGTCATCGATTAGTGGCGAGAACGCTCCCGCGCTTCCGCGTATCGTTGACGCGCTCGCCGCAGCGCACGGCCACGGTGTCGAAGTTGTCCTCGTCTCGTCCGGCGCGATTGCCTCGGCACTTCCGTTCTTCGGCCTGGAATCCCGCCCCAAGGACGATCTCGTGACCGAGCAAGCCGCCGCTGCGGTTGGTCAGACGATTCTGATGGACCGCTATCGAGACGCGCTTCGACCACACGACATTGTCGGTGCACAGATTTTGTTGACGGCGAGCGACTTCGACAACGAGTCGACTCGCGTGAACGCCAAGGCCGCTCTGTCCAAGTTGTTGCAGCTGCGTTTTTTGCCGATCGTCAATGAGAACGACACCGTTGCGACGCACGAGATTCGTTTCGGTGACAACGATCGGCTCGCCGCGTTGGTCGCGACTCTCGTTCGTGCCGACCTGTTGATCCTCTTGAGCGATGTCGACGCACTGTATTCGCGTCCGCCGCTCGAGCCGGGCGCAGAGAAAATTGAGTTCGTCACACACGAGGACGACCTCGCTGGAATTGTCATTGGCGGCAACGGTTCACTCGTCGGCACCGGTGGTGCCGAGACTAAGGTCCAGGCTGCGCGTCATGCGACGGACAGTGGAATCCCCGTCATCTTGACGTCGGCCGCGAACATCGGGGATGCACTTGCTGGCGACGATGTCGGCACGTGGTTCGAAGCCGCGCCGAAATCACGCGATTTAGACTGAGCGCCATGACCGACGCATTCCTGTCAATCCTTGAGGACGCGAAGACTGCGTCGATCGCCCTCGCCAATGCGGGCACGGACACCAAGAATTCGGCTCTGGAGGCTATCGCCCTCGCGCTGGTCGCGAACTCGGACCGAATCGTCACATCCAACGATTCCGATTGCGTCCGTGCCGAATCCGACGGAATGGAAGCAGGCTTGTTGGATCGCCTGCGTCTGACCCCAGAACGAGTTTCCGCCCTGGCGACCTCCGTTCGCGACATCATTGGACTTCCCGACCCCATCGGACAGGTCATTCGCGAGTCGACGCTTCCCAACGGTCTGGAACTTTCCCAAATTCGCGTTCCTTTCGGGGTGGTTGGCGCAATTTTCGAAGCCCGCCCGAACGTCACCGTCGATCTCGCCGCGATTCTGCTCAAGTCAGGCAACGTCGCCGTGCTGCGAGGGGGTTCTGCTGCTGAATCGACGAACACCGTGCTGGTCGACG
>JBJOQU010000102.1:0-18192 GCA_046049745.1 Actinomycetota bacterium
GCGCAGATGCTCATCGCGGGATCGCCGCGAGTCGACTACTTGACGGATCATGAACGCCAGGCCGAGTTGCGCAAAGCAGTGCGCCGAAAGTACGCGATTCCTGGGGATCGACAAGTTGTGCTTTTCGCCCCGACGTTCCGCAAAGGCAGCGCACTTCCGCTGGCCGAACTCGTGGCGGCCTTCGACTTCGACCGGTACACGCTGGTGTTCCGAAAGCACCCGCTGGACCACCTCACCGAAATCTCCGACTCACGAATTGTTGTGCCGGACGAACGCGAGGGAATTGAGATTCTCGCCATGGCCGATCACGTGGTGACGGATTATTCGGCAATCGCGTTCGAAACGACCTTGCTCGACATCCCGCTGTATTTTTGGGCGTTCGACCTTGAGGACTATTCGACCAAGCGAGGGTTCGCAATGGATTTTGTCGCTGAAGCCCCAGGCCCGATTCTGACCGACGCCCGTGACGTGATGGATGCGATCACGGCGCCGCACGATTACTCGACGCAGTATGCCGCCTTCCGCTCGCGCTACATTCAAACGCGTGATTTCAACAATTCCGAGCGAATTGTTCGCGCGCTACTCGAGGACACCCGTGCGAACTCTCGTTAATCGGGTCATCAAGCCTCTTGCGATTTGGATCGCACGGAAGAGTTCAGTCGCCGACACCGTCCTCAAAGCAATTGTCCGGTTGCTTCAATCCGCAAGTTTTGCTGTCGCGCGATTGCGTAGGCGCGAGGATTCGAAGACCGTGCTCTTCTTTTCCTTCATGGGTAAGAAATTTGCCGATTCGCCACGGGCAATTTTCGAAGCGATGATCGCTGACCCACAGTTCTCCGACTGGAACTTCGTTTGGGCGTTCAGGGGATACGACGGCATCGAGTTCGCGGCATCGTTCGCGACCCACGATCGCGTTTCGGTGGTGACGTACAACAGTCGCGGCTTTTTCGACGCGCTAGCCGAAGCGAAATACTGGGTGTCAAACTCGCACGTGACGGACGGGGTGATGCCACCACCCAGCAAGGTCTATCTCCAGACATGGCACGGAACACCGCTCAAGCGAATGGGCGCCGACATCCCCACCGAGGGGTCGAAGATGCCGAAGAAAACGCGAAACTATGGCAGTTGGTATCAGCTTCAAGCGTCAAAGTGGACGTACTTGACGAGTCAGAGCCCCTATTTCACGGAGAAGATTTCTGCGGCATTCCGAATCGAAGCGCTCAGGAATCCGCCGACGATTCTCGATTCCGGACTTCCGCGAAACAGCAAACTTTTCTCGAGTGCGCCAGAACTAACAATGCGAGCGGAAGAAATTCGGTCACGACTCGGTATCTCCGACGGAAAGAAAATCGCGCTCTATGCGCCAACATTCCGTGACAACCAACATTCGAGTGCAATTGGATACACCTACAACTTGGGCGTCGACTTCCACAAATTGCGAGGTCAATTGGGCGGCGACTGGGTCGTCCTGTTTCGTGCCCACTACTTCGTCGCGAATTCACTGAACTTCGACGACTTCGACGGCTTTGTGTATGACGTCAGCGCGTTTGACGACATCAACGATCTGTTCGTCGTGGCGGATGTTCTGGTGACGGACTATTCAAGTTCGATGGTGGATTTTGTCAATACGGGCAAGCCAGTGCTTCTCTATGCTTATGACCTCAATGAATACGGCAATGAGTTGCGTGGTTTCTACATCCCTGTCACTGAATTCCCGGGGCCTGTGTTCACAACCCAAGCCGAACTGGCGGAGTCCTTGAACTCACTCGATCGAATCGGCTCGGAGTGGGCGGATCGCCGTGAAGTCTTCCGCAAAAAGTACACACCGTGGGACTCGGCAGAATCAACCCAGCGGGTCATTGACACCGTGTTTCGTGGCTGAGTGAAGAGTGGATCGGCCCCGATTTCGCCCAGCCCCACACCGCGTGTAAACTAGAACCTTGTAACGCGGGGTGGAGCAGTTCGGTAGCTCGCCGGGCTCATAACCCGGAGGTCGTAGGTTCAAATCCTGCCCCCGCAACCACCAGAAACGGTCTCGGATTCGTCCGAGGCCGTTTCTCTTTGGCGGCTGGGCCGAGCGATAGGCTCGGCATATGGAGGGACTTCGCGTCGGCATTGTGCAGTTCGCCCCCGGTTCTGACGCGGGGCGAAACCGGGAGTATCTTCACGTCCCGCTCTTGGGAAGTGCTGTCGCTGACGTCGTCGTGTTGCCGGAATATTCTGCGTTTTTCCACCCAGACCCTGCGACTCGTGCAGCGGGTGCAGAGCCGCTCGATGGGCCGTTCGTCAAGTTCCTCATGGGTCACGCGGCCAAGTCGGGTGCGGTCATCATCGCCGGATTCCTGGAAAAGGCGGGCGATCGTGTCTACAACACGGTCATTGCGGTGGGGCCGAGCGGTCTGCTGGGTCGGTACCGAAAGATCCATTTGTACGACGCGTTCGGTGCCCGAGAATCGGACTTCATCAGCGCCGGGTCACCATCCGACCCCATGCTTGTCATCCCTGTCAAGGGGTGGAAATTGGGAATCCAAACCTGTTACGACATTCGATTTCCCGAGGTGTCTCGCCGGCTCGTCGACGCTGGTGCCGACGTGCTTGTCGTCCCGTCCGACTGGGTGCCTGGCCCGCGTAAGGTCGACCATTGGACGACGCTGCTCACCGCGCGCGCGATTGAAAACGTGTCGTGGGTGGTCGCCGCAAACCACGCGGCCAGTTCGGGAACGGGACATTCGACGGTGATCGATCCCTATGGGCAGGTCGTTGTCGAGGCGAGCGACGCACCCGTATTCCTCGACGCAGAGTTGAACCCGGGTGACGTGCCGGCCGCGCGAATCGCTAATCCGTCAGTCGCCCAGCGCCGATTCCGCGTCGTTCCCGACTAACTGGGGATAAAGCCAGCAAAGCCGGCCAAGTTTGGCCACCATCGCGGTATGCGCATTGTGACTGGCTGCCTTCTGCTCCTGACGCTCGCGGGATGCACGTCTTCCGAACCCGTTCCAGTTAAGACGTTTGTGGCCACTTCGCACGAAGCGATCCCTCGAGACGGGGTCGAGGAGCTGGCGATTGACGCAGTTCGGGAATACTTCGACACGTCAGCGAACATCGCTGCGGATGGCGGGGCGGGGCCAGAAAGAATTGCCGCAGTTGTGACCGCAAATTGGCTGCCAGAGGAAGTTGCCGGATTCGAGGCACTTCGCGCGCTCGGCGCGAGCCAACTTGGTACCCCACTGGTGACCAAAATCCAGGTCGCGGCGGTTCGTGGGATTGCGGCGGTCACGGAAGTTGTCCTGCATGTTTGCACGTCCATGGAGGGAGTCGCGATTCTGACACGTGACGGTGACGAAAGTGACGTTCCGCTCGGTGTCTCCCTTCTCACGGTTTATGTGATTCCCGAGTCAGGGGTTTTCAAGGTCGACGCAGTTGAACCATGGACAGAGGTGACCTGGTGCGGCGAAGCTTGATTGGGGCCGTTGTGGCGCTACTTCTCGCCATCGGCGCTTCGCCGGCGTCGGCGATGACCTGCACGATGACCGAAATCGTCACGGGGATTTGTTCCGTCGGCGGGGGGACCGACGGAACGGGTGTCGACCTGTGGGTGGACGGTAATCGTCCGGGAGGGTCGTCGGGTGGGACGGGAACCGTAGATTGCGATGAGACAGCCGAAGGGCGATGCGTCGGTACGTCCCCTCCAAAAACCGTCGACAAACCCGAGTCTGTTCGCGATTTGGAGTCATTTCGACCGCAACAACCGCGTCAATTTTCAGAACCAGCTGGTTGGACAATTGCAGGGCTTCCGACGAATTTTGTGTCGCGCGCCCGTACTCACACGGTTTCGGGCGAACTTGCTGGCCATTCCGCTGACGTTCGTTTCATCCCCGTCCGTTACCGTCGCACGTTCGGTGACGGATCCGCCCAGTCGACCACTGCGCGGGGCGCTCGGTGGTCGACTGCGTGGGCTTCCACCGCAACATCGCACGCTTACGCCGATGTGGGAAGTCGATCCGTTCAACTAGTTGTGACCTACGTCGCTGATTATCGGTTTGGAAGCGGAGGGTGGACGAGGCTCGACGGCGTCGTGACGCGAACCGCTCCTGATGTGTCGTTGACGGTTTTTTCGGCGGATACCGTTTTGGTTGCCCAGCCCTGTTCGGAAGGCGCGATTGGCTGTTCGTGAATTCTGGGGAGACGCACGGCAGACTTTAGGATTTTCCAAGGGAATGGCACCATGGTGGAGCCATGGAAAACGAGAACACTCCCGAAACACCTGCACCAGTTCGCCGTCGTGTGCGAAAGCCCGTCGCCGAGACTGTGCCGACTGTAAATGAACTCACGGCTGAGGTGCCCATTGACGCCGAAGCAGCATCGGATGCTCTCGAACCGAAGAAATCGTGGTTTGCGGGGTCGATTCCGACGAAGGCCGCCGCGGGTGTTGCCGTCATCGCCGGTGTTGCCGGCGGAATTGCAGGAGCCGGAATCGGATTCCTGGGAAACGGTGGGCTGGGATTCAATTCGGTGATTCAGCCGCAAACCGTCACCATCACGGACACGAACAACACGGCGTCGGTCACCGCGGTCGCGGCCAAGGCCTTGCAGTCTGTAGTGACTATCGAGGTCGCTGGTTCGAACGGTGCAGGCTCTGGTTCGGGTGTCGTCATTACCGACGACGGATACATCGTGACAAACCACCATGTGGTCACACTTGGCGGTTCCGACACCAATACCGATCTTCGAGTGACGTTGGCTGACGGGCGACTGTATTCGGCGAAGGTCGTCGGTACCGACGCCATCATGGACGTGGCCGTCATCAAAATTTCTGAAACCGACCTGGTGCCTGCTGAGTGGGGTGACTCGTCGGCATTGGTCGTCGGTGATGAGTCGGTGGCCATCGGAGCACCGCTCGGCTTGGAAAACACTGTCACCGATGGCGTCGTGTCAGCGCTAAATCGCTCCATCACGATTTCGAACAAGGGGGACGGGTTCAACTTCGATCTGCCTGACGGGCAGGAGTCCGCAATCGCCCAAGATCTGTCGCTCCCCGTCATCCAAACGGACGCATCCATCAACCCCGGAAACTCGGGCGGAGCGCTTCTCAACGCGGCCGGTCAATTCATCGGCATGAACGTCGCTATTGCGTCAAGCGGGGCGTCGTCGGGGTCGATCGGTGTGGGATTCGCTCTTCCGAGTAACGTCGTCAAGCGCATCGCGGACGACATCATCGCGAACGGCATGGCGGAACACGGCAGAATCGGCGCGACCGTCAGCGCAGTGACGGGGACGACGGGTGTCGTTGGCGCACTCGTTCACGACATCAGCGCTGGTTCACCCGCCGAAAAGTCGGGCCTGAAGTCGAAAGACGTCGTCACAACGTTCAACGGTGTACCCATTCGTAACGAGGTCGATCTCACGGCGCAGGTTCGTTCCCTTCGTCCGGGCGAAAAGGTTGTGATGGTCGTTGTTCGCGACGGAGTGAGCAAGAACCTGTCGGTGACGATCGGCTCGCTGGAGTAAAGCCCGCGCGCGTAAACTGAAGTCATGGCAACGGACAACGACACGGGCGGTTCGCTCGATGTGCTCGACCGTGAACTGGAGAAGCTGCTCGAAGACGACAACGTCGACGAGGGAGACCACGACAAGTTCTCGCACTATGTTCCCAAGGACAAGATTCTTGAATCGGCGGTGACGGGGAAGCCCGTGCGCGCGCTGTGTGGCAAGAAGTGGTTGCCGAATTCGAATCCCGACCGATTCCCGGTCTGCCCGTCGTGCAAGGAAATCTACGAAAAGTTGCGAGACGAGTAGTCGATGTCCGACTCGACCGCGTTGCTCACTGACCGATACGAGCTGACCATGATTGACGCAGCCCTCAAGGGCGGGCATGCCGAGCGTTCGTGCGTCTTCGAAGTTTTTGCACGCCGACTCAGCGGTGGGCGTCGCTACGGGGTTGTCGCTGGAACCGGCAGACTTCTCGACGCGATTGAGAACTTTCGGTTTGACGCCCCGGTGCTCGAATGGTTGCGCACCGAAAAAGTTGTCGGAACTGAAACTCTCGACTTCCTCGCTGACTATCGTTTCGGCGGGTCCATTCGTGGATATCGCGAAGGCGAATTGTTTTTCCCCGGCTCGCCGATTCTGCAGGTCGAGGGCACTTTCGCCGAAGCGGTCGTGCTCGAGACGCTTGTGCTGTCAATCCTCAACTACGACAGTGCTGTTGCCACCGCCGCATCGCGAATGGTGACCGCTGCGGATGGGCACGACCTCATTGAGATGGGTTCGCGTCGCACCTCGGAGTATTCGGCCGTGGCCGCAGCTCGGGCTGCGTACATCGCCGGGTTCGGAGCGACCAGCAACCTCGAGGCTGGTCGATTGTGGGGGATTCCCACACGCGGGACCGCCGCCCACTCGTTCACGCTGTTGCACGACACCGAAGAAGCCGCATTTCGCGCCCAGGTCGATGCACTCGGCACCGGGACGACATTGCTCGTCGACACATACGACGTTCGCACCGCAGTTGACACCGCCGTTCGAGTGGCCGGCACCGAACTGGGTGCCGTGCGACTGGATTCCGGCGATCTTCCGAGTCTCGTCCGCGAGGTGCGCGCTCAACTCGATTCGCTCGGGGCTACGAAAACAAAGATCGTCGTCACGAACGACCTCAACGAGAACACCATCGCTGCACTGCGCGGAACTCCGACCGACGTGTTTGGTGTGGGAACGTCGGTCGTGACAGGATCGGGATACCCCGCTGCAGGACTTGTCTACAAGTTGGTCGAACATGTGAATGACGCGGGTGACTGGGTGTCCGTCGCCAAACGCTCGCCGGAGAAGTCAAACCCCGCTGGTCGCAAGACCGCGTTCCGATCGGTGACCGCCGAGACGGTCTTCGTCGGCGAGCCGGCGCCGGACACGTCGATGCGCGCACTCGACGTCGAGTTCATCTCTGATGGTGTGATCGACCCGCAGTGGCAGGGCGCCGCAGCCGTCGCACACGCTCGCGAGTACCACCGTTCTGTCCGTGCGGAACTCACAGAGGCAGCACTTCGACTGTCGCCAGGAGACCCCGCCATTCCCACCGTCGTTCGCTGACCTCGCTAGGCTGAAACCGTGAATCGGGACGCAGCAATTGGCATCATCGACAGCGGAGTCGGCGGGCTGACCGTTGCACGCGCAGTAATCGACCAGTTGCCGAATGAATCGATTCGCTACATCGGAGACACCGCAAACGGACCATATGGACCTCTGCCTATTTCGGAGGTGCGCGAACACGCACTGACCCTTCTTGACGAACTCGCTGACCAGGGCGTCAAACTGCTCGTCATCGCGTGCAACACGGCATCAGCAGCGATGTTCCGTGACGCGAAAGAGCGATACGCGGAACGACGCGGAATCCCCGTTGTCGAGGTTATCCAGCCCGCCGTCCGCACCGCTGTGCAGCGCACCCGTGCGAAGCGCATCGGTGTGATTGGAACCGTCGGAACCATCAAGTCGGGTGCGTATCAGGATTCGTTCGTCGCCGATCCAGACATTCAGGTCACTGCCGCCGCGTGCCCGCGATTCGTCGAATTCGTCGAGGCCGGTGTGACCAGCGGCACCGAGTTGTTCGATGTGGCTCACGAGTACCTTCAACCGCTCAAAGATGCTCGGGTCGACACGCTTGTTCTTGGGTGTACTCATTACCCGATGCTGTCTGCTGCCATCCAATACGTCATGGGCCCGTCAGTCACACTCGTCTCCAGCGCCGAAGCGACCGCTTTCGAGGTGTACCAGACTCTCTTGACGCACGACCTGTTGCGCACGGCGGCCACCCCGCCCACACATTCGTTCGAGACGACCGGGGACGACGCCGCTCGATTCCAGTCGCTTGCACACCGCTTCCTCGGACTCGAGGTTGGCCACGTCGAATCGTTCCCCACCGGGGCAATTCACCTACCCGCGCTCGGAACTGAGGAGTAACACCATGGCACGCATTGACGGTCGCACGAACGACGAACTTCGCCCCATCACCATCGAACGAGGATGGTCGGGGCAGGCCGAAGGGTCGGCCCTTATTTCCTTCGGGAACACGAAGGTGCTGTGCACCGCGTCGTTCACGAACGGCGTTCCACGCTGGATGGCAGGAACGGGCAAGGGCTGGGTCACCGCCGAATACGCCATGTTGCCGCGTGCGACGAACTCGCGCAACGACCGTGAGTCGGTCAAGGGCAAGATCGGCGGTCGGACTCACGAGATTTCGCGACTGATCGGGCGCAGCCTGCGCGCGATTGTCGACATCAAGGCGCTCGGCGAGAACACGATCGTCATCGACTGTGACGTCCTTCAGGCTGACGGTGGTACTCGAACCGCGGCGATTACTGGCGCGTACGTTGCGCTGCACGACGCCATCGAGTGGGGCCGTCAGAAGGGTTTCATCGCTAAGAATGCGAAGGCTCTGATTGATTCAGTTGGCGCGGTGTCTGTCGGAATCATCGACGGCGAGCCGATGCTGGACCTTCAGTACACCGAGGATGTCCGTGCTGAGACGGACATGAACGTCGTCGCGACGGGCAGGGGACTGTTCGTCGAAGTTCAGGGCACGGCCGAAGGCGCACCTTTTGACAAGTCGGAACTTGACCGCTTGCTCGAGCTGGCAACGTCGGGAATCGCTCGACTCACCGAGATCCAAGCGGCGACGATTGCCGTCGACCCCGCATGACAGACGACACCGCAAACAAGGAGACGGTCGAGGCTGCCCTGCCCGTCGAAGCCAGCGCGGTTGACGAGGTCGAACTGGAACCGACAGTCATCATCGTGGCGACACATAACCAACATAAAATCGGCGAAATCGCTCGGACGCTGTTGCCACTTCTGGGGAAGCCGGTTGAGCTTCGCCCCACGTCGGGCAAGCCTCCCAAGGAAGACGGAAATACCTTCGCCGAGAACGCGCTAATCAAGGCACGGGCGGCGTTCGCCGAGACAGGCTTGCCGTCCATCTCGGATGATTCGGGTGTTTGTGTTGAGGCGTTGAACGGCGAACCGGGCATTCGCTCAGCCCGTTACACATCGGCCGGCACTGATGAGGCCAACCGAAACGCCCTCGTCGAGGCGATGAAGGGTGAGAAGAATCGCACCGCAAAGTTCGTGTGTGCTGTTGCGTTCGTCAGCGCGGAAGGGGAGCGCGTTGAAATCGGAGAATGGCCGGGCAAGATTCGTGCCGCGGCCAAGGGCGATGGCGGTTTTGGATACGACCCGATCTTCGCCCCCGACGGTGTTCCCGGCACGGCGGCCGAGTTGTCACCGACGGAGAAGGCCGCGCTGTCACACCGTGCACGCGCGCTCGGCCAAATGGCCCCAGCGATCAACCACTTCCTCAACCACTCTGCGACCTAATGCCACGGTCTATTGGTCGTTCGCCGCTCGTCTATCTGCTTGGACCAGCGCTGGTTGCCGGTGTTGCCTACCTCGACCCTGGAAACGTTGCATCGAACATTACTGCTGGTTCGCGTTACGGGTTCCTCTTGGTGTGGGTTGCTGTCTTGGCAAACCTGATCGCCTGGATGGTGCAGTTCCTGTC
Organism: Actinomycetota bacterium; assembly: GCA_046049745.1. Taxonomy (GTDB): domain Bacteria; phylum Actinomycetota; class Actinomycetes; order Actinomycetales; family Microbacteriaceae; genus MWH-TA3. The sequence continues at coordinate 9,545 of JBJOQU010000102.1, forward strand.
TGCGCGGCTTGGAATTGTGACCGGGCTCAGTCTTCCCGAGGTCATGGGTCAGCGAATTACGTCACGAGGGTGGAGATTCGCTTACTGGATTCAGGGCGAGCTGGTTGCGATGGCAACGGACGTCGCCGAAGTCGTCGGCGGCGCGATTGCGTTGCACTTGTTGTTCGGGCTGCCGCTATGGCTGGGAGGTGTCATTGTGGGTGTGATTGCTCTCGCGCTCCTTGGCGTCCAGTCGCGGTTTGGTCCTCGCCCTTTCGAGCGCGTCATCGTCTTGTTCATCCTGGTGATTGTCGTCGGTTTCAGCGCCAGCCTTTTCGTCCACCCCGTTAACGTCGTCGACGTGTTCGCCGGGTTGGTTCCACGGTTCGACGGGCAGGGCTCGGTCCTTCTCGCCACCGCGATTCTCGGCGCAACGGTCATGCCACACGCGATCTACGCGCACTCTGCACTTTCGCGCGAACGATTCGGTGACGTTGCCGATTCCGACATTCCGCGACTTCTCTCGGCGACTCGAATCGACGTGACGGTGGCCCTCGCAATCGCCGGTGCCGTCAACATCGCGCTCATCGTCGTCGGGGGAGCAGTTTTGTCGTCCCACCCCGAATCCGAGACCCTGTCCGGTGCGTTCTCGGCGCTGGGAGAAGAACTCGGCATAACGATTGCCGTCCTCTTCGCGGTCGGACTTCTCGCCTCGTCGCTTGCCTCGACCGCCGTCGGTGCTTACGCTGGCGCGGAGATTATGTCGGGACTGACCTCGTTCCACGTCAAGCCCATGGTCCGTCGCGCGATCACCATCGTTCCCGCGGTTCTGTTGCTGTCATCGGGCGTGGAGCCGACCACCGCACTCATCGTGTCTCAGGTGGTCTTGAGTTTCGGCATTCCGTTCGCGCTCATCCCGTTGATTGTCGTGACGACAAGTCGCCGGCTGATGGGTGAACACCGAGCGGGCTCAACTCTTCGCGCATTCGCAACAGCCGCCGCCGTCCTGGTTGTCATCATTAACGGTGGGCTGATCGCACTAACTCTTGGTGCGTGACTCTTTCGCGATCGCACGTCGTTCCTTGAGCCAGTGACCGGCGACCGACAAGACAGACACGACGACAACACTGATGAGGACGATGTCAATGTACTCGGTGACGAGCTCAGCGACGCCAGGGATGTGCGCGATGGCCCACCCAATCAGGGGCAGAAGCCCGGCCCACAGGAAAGAACCGAGCGCGTTGTACAGAGTAAAGACGCGGCGGTCCATCTTTCCGATTCCGGCGGCGACGGGAAGAAGGGTGCGGACGATCGGAACGTACTGGCCGATGGTGAGCGACAAGGGCCCCCATTTGTGGAAGAACGCCTCCGTCCGCTCGACCGACTTGTGCGACAACAGGCCTTTCTCCGACCGGGTGAACACCGCTGGCCCGCCGACTTTTCCGATCTGGTAACCGGTCTGGTTTCCGATGATGGACGCGGCCATGATGACTAACGAGACTAGCCAGATGGGTTGCTGAATTGTTCCTTGGAAAACCAAGACTCCTGTGATGAGCAGAAGCGTGTCCCCGGGGAGGAGGAATCCGATCAGGAGACCGGTCTCGATGAAGACGATGGTGGCGACGGCCACGAGAGCCCAAGCACCTGCGCCCTCGATGAGGGCCTGGGGGTCGAAAAGGCCTGCTGCTTCGATCATGGAGTTCCTTTCACAAGTGCGGGTGGAGGGACTCGAACCCACACGCCGAAGCACAGGAACCTAAATCCTGCGTGTCTACCAATTTCACCACACCCGCTTGTCCCCTCAGTGTATCGGGACGGGTTTAAGGCGTAGAGTGAAATCATTCGTGAACGAAGGATTTGTGGCTGGTTTACCGCCGCAAAGCAGGACAGCGACCGGCGATTGGGTCGGCGCGAAAGGAAGTGAAAGATGCGCGCTGAAGCGGATCTTCTCGGGTCAGTACCTACCAAGCTCTACATCGGCGGTGAATGGGTAGACGCCGAAGGCGGTAAGACACTCGATGTGACAGACCCGGCAACGGGTGCGCATATCGCCACCATCGCCGACGCGTCGGAATCCGACGCGAAGAAGGCAATGGAGGCCGCCGCCGCTGTCCAGGAATCGTGGGGAAATTCGTCGCCGCGCGTTCGCGGCGAGATCCTGCGCAAGGCGTGGGAACTGCTCATCGAACGTCGCGACGACTTCGCTCTGCTCATGACGATTGAGATGGGCAAGCCGTTCGCCGAGGCGCAGGGTGAGGTAACTTACGGTGGCGAATTCCTCCGCTGGTTCGCGGAAGAGGCGGTTCGCATCAACGGCCGTTACGGGTCAAACCCCGAAGGCACTGGCACGATGATCGTGTCGAAGCGACCCGTCGGCCCCAGTTTCCTCATCACCCCGTGGAACTTTCCACTGGCGATGGCGACCCGCAAGATTGCTCCCGCGATTGCCGCTGGATGCACCGCGATCATCAAGCCGGCGGAACTGACTCCGCTCACGACGCTGTTGTTCGCCGCTCTCCTCGAAGAAGCAGGCGTCCCCAAGGGTGTCGTCCAGGTCATCACGACGAGCCGTTCGCGAGACGTCTCGCCGGTGATCATCCAGGACCCTCGACTTCGCAAGTTGTCGTTCACGGGTTCGACCCAGGTCGGAAAGATTCTGCTCAAGCAAGCGGCCGACAATGTCCTCCGCACGTCGATGGAACTCGGCGGAAACGCGCCGTTCATCGTGTTCGACGATGCTGACATCGACAAGGCCGTCGACGGCGTGATGATTGCGAAGTTCCGCAATATTGGTCAGGCCTGCACCGCCGCGAACCGCGTGTTCGTTCAGAAGGGTGTCGCAGCAGAATTCTCGAAGAAGGTCGCCGAGCGCGTTGCCGCGATGAAGATTGGTCGCGGAACCGAAGACGGCGTCTCGATCGGGCCCCTCATCGACGAAAAGGCCGTGGCATCGAGCCAGGCGTTCGTCGACGACGCCGTCGGACTCGGTGCGACTGTCCTCACCGGCGGAAAGCGCGTCGACGGAGCCGGAACATTCTTCCAGCCGACCGTTCTCGCGAACGTTCACGCCGACACCCGATTCATGTGCGAAGAAATCTTCGGGCCCGTTCTTGGTGTGATCGAATTCGACACTGAAGACGAGGTCATTTCGATGGCGAACGACACCGAATACGGACTTATCTCCTATGCATACACAAACGACTTGCACCGCGGTCAGCGACTCATCGAGAAGCTGGAGACGGGAATGATGGGGCTCAATACGGGTCTCGTCTCGAACGCAGCCGGACCGTTCGGCGGCGTGAAGCAGTCGGGAATCGGTCGCGAAGGTTCAGCCGAGGGCATCGAGGAATACCTCACGACGAAGTACACCTTCATCCCTAAGGCGTAAACGCACCGATTGTGGACAAAACCCGGGGCTCGTCCCCGGGTTTTGTCATCGTGGGGACATGTCAGACCCGTCAACAGTCATCGAACGCGTTCGCGGCGCTGTCGCCCGTGGCGACAACGTTCGGGACGCTATCGTCGCGGAAGTCCGCAGGGCAAATGAGCGGGCACTGGCAAGTCCTGGTTCAGACGAAGTCAGCGAGGACGACATCTCGCAGCAGGTTGATGGCTTCGGTGTTCTCCAGCCGCTTCTCGATAACCCGGAAGTCGAGGAGATCTGGATAAACGACGAAACCGGCGTGTTTGTCGCGAAGCGGGGCGTTCACGAACACCTCAGCCTCGAGATTCCAGCTGATCAACTGCGAGCACTCGTCGAGCGCATGCTGCGGCGAACGGGCAGACGAATCGATTATTCGCAACCGTTCGTCGATGCATCTCTTCCGGATGGGTCACGACTACACGTGGTGATTCCGCCGATTACCCGTTCGACATGGTCGGTCAACATTCGAAAGTTTTCGCGCTCACATCGCACACTGGACGACTTGGAAGGTGCATCGACGGTGACGCGTGACGCCGCGCGACTCCTGGCGGGCGCAGTCGCCGATGGCAAAACGATTCTTGTAGCTGGAGCAACGCAGGCCGGAAAGACGACCCTTCTCACGGCACTCTGCACGTCCCTTCCGGCGGCTGAACGAATCGTCACCGTCGAGGAAACGTTCGAATTGGCCCTGACCAATCCTGATGTCGTGGGAATGCAGTGCCGTGGACCAAGCCTGGAAGGTGTCGGTGAGGTGACTCTGCGCCGGTTGGTCCGCGAATCATTGCGAATGCGACCAACACGAATCGTTGTCGGTGAGGTCCGTGGTGATGAAGCACTGGATCTACTCGTCGCTCTGAATTCGGGCGTCCCCGGTCTCTGCACCATTCACGCCAATTCGGCAGCGGATGCGATTCGCAAATTGGCGACGCTCTGTCAACTCGCTGGAGGAGTGTCAGCTGAGTTTGTGCAGTCGACCATCGCCGCGACCGTGGATCTCGTTGTTCATTGTCGGATGGACGCCACCGGTGTGCGCAGGGTCACGGAGATTGCTCGTCCGCACCTGGTCGTATCCGGCATCGAGATGGAGTCCGTGTGGACATCGGTGTGATGGCCGTAATCGTGTTATTGGGTGCGGGAATAATCATGATGCCAGGGTTCACCATTCCCCTCACGCCATTGCGCGCATGGCTCGATGAATGCGGATTTACGGGTGTCCCCATCGGGGCGCTCGGAGTCGTGCTGTGCGTGATGGCTGTGGTCACCGCCGGATTTGTTGCCTTGGTCGTCCCCATCCCGTCACTCAGCCCCATCGCCGGAATCGCTGCGCTCGCGGCACCCATCGCGGCGTTGGACGCCGCGAGAACTCGTCGTCGCGCCCAGGCGGAGGCGAGTTGGCCTGACGTCATTGACACTGTCCGAATGGCGCTGCGGGCTGGATCCGCGCTGCACGAGTCCTTTGCGGCTGCCCAGCCGCAAATCCCACGCGAATGGAGTGGTGCGTGGTCCCGAGTCATTTCTGATTTGGCTCGAGGTGCACGCGTCGAATCGGCTCTGGGAGGATTCAGGTCCGAGCGCGCGGAGCCTGTCGCCGATCGGTTCTGCGAAGCGTTAGTTCTGGCCCACGAAATGGGCGGCACTGAGCTTCCACGATTGCTTGAAGAATTAGGGCGATCAATTCGCGAAGAAGTGAGGATGCGCCGTGAAGCCACCTCTCGACAATCCTGGGTTCGTCATGCCGCGCGGCTCGGGTCCGCCGCGCCCTGGGTAGTAGTGGTCATGTTGGGGAGCCGTCTTGAAAACCGCGAGGCTTTCGCCAGCCCGGCGGGAACGGCGTTGCTCGTCGGTTGTGCGGGTGCAACGCTCGTCGCCTACATCGTCATGTCGGCGATGGGCCGCCTGCCGGTGCAACCGCGATGGGTCACCGATGCGTGAGGCTGCGCTGGGGGCACTTTTGGGTCTTGGACTGTGGATGATCATCGATGGACGACCGCGAAGCAACCTCGTGTCACGCATCGCCCCACACCTCCGAGACCTGTCCACGGGGGCTCGGCGTGAATCCGTCGTCCGCGAAGTCGCTGACGTTCTGGCCGCACTTGCTCCCCATCCACTTCGTTTCGTCACCGAGGTGTGGAAGTCACGCGCATCTGTTCGACGTACACTGATCAACGCAGAATTACCCGCTGTGCTGGATCGTGCGTCCGTTTGTCTTTCCGCTGGGCTCTCTGTGCCTGCAATGTTTTGCCGAATCGGCTGTGACTCGGTGGGAATCCTGGGCTCGGAAGCGCGCCGCATCGGACGAGAAATCGATGTCGGGGTTCCTTTGATTGAGGCCTGTTCGGCAAGTGAGAAGCGAGTGCGCCACGAGTCGTGGTCGAGATTCATCGAACATGTGCTGAGCGCCGGACGGCACGGCACGCCCATAGCGGAAATTGTTCGTTCCCTCGCGGCTGACGAGCGAGCAGCCGCGGGGCGCAGGCTCATCGAGTCCGCCAGCTCGCGCGAGATTTATATGCTCCTGCCACTCGTCTTCGTGATTCTGCCGATGACGGTACTCGTTGCAGTGTTTCCCGGATTGGTCGCACTCGGGTCGCTTCCGGTCTAGTCCGACCATCTGCCATGCTGGGTGAATGAAGTCGACAACTCGCATCCGAATCGGACTCGCCGTCCAGATCATCGCGATCTTATTCAGCCTCATGAGCTGGACCGATCCTCTCGAGGGCGGTGTCGCATTGGTGCTCGCGATTGGCATCCAAGGCTTTGCCTTCGCCATCGGTCGCGTTGGCATTCCGAAACTGACGTGGATTTCGTCGGCGGCGGGAGTCGCGCTCATGATCGTGTTTTGGGTCGCGTACATCAACGAGGTCCCGAATGACCCCACGCAGGTCGAGACATTCCAGCCGAGTGCAGTCATCATGGCGCTTCTCTGGGCATATCGCGTCGCGTCGATAGCGTTCATCTCGGGTGCAGTGTTCTACGCAGTCATTCAATTCACCGCGCTCCGTGGCATCAAGCCGGCTGGGGATAAATAACCCGCGACACCCCGCTTCTCGCCAAAGTGGCTGAATGAATAGATTCATTTCTGACCCTGAACGCGGCGATGTACCAGGCTGGGTCTTGATCACCCTGATGACCGCGGGGCTTGTCGTCGTCATCTGGGCAGTCGCCGGCCCAGCTCTCAGCGGCGTGTTTGAGTCGGCAATCGATCGCGTTGTCAGTATCTGACCACAGCAATCGATTCGCGCAACGCGGAAGCGCAACTGTCGAATTTGTCGGCGTTGGCGTTATCGTCACGTGCTGTGCGCTCGCAATCATGCAATTGGGTATCGCCGCGCACGTGTCCGCGGTGCTAACCGACTCGGCAATCGCTGGCGCGGCACACGCTGCACTCGCCGATTCGTCGCTGGAGGCAGGCGCTGAGCGCGCACGAGACCTCGCTGAAGCGGGAATCGCTGGCGACCTCGTTCAGGGCGTCTCTGCGACTCCAGGCACGGTCGGGGGCTCATCCATTGCGGTCGTCACCATTCGATACCGAATCCCTTCGCTCGGTGTCTGGGTGCCCTCCGTTGATTCGACGGTCACCGGGCGCGCATTCCTCGAGATCCCGGGATAACGCGAAAGGGGCCCGGTTTCCCGAGCCCCTCCCGTGTAAACGCCGTTACTTGGCTGCGGCGCGAATCGCTTCCGAAACCTTGATCGCGTCCGAGTGGGGCGCGTTCGAGCGCTTGTCGGGGCGAGCAATGAACAGGTAGAGCGCTCCAATACCGAGAACCAGCGCGACGCCACCCTGTGCGAGAGGGTCGGGGACGATCAACTGGTAGAGAGCGAACACGCCATAGGCGAGTGCACCGATGTTGACGACGATGCCCCATGAACCGAGGTTCCAGGGTCCGGCCGGCTTCCATCCCTTCATGCGCTGCCACAGAGCGGCAAGCACAACGGACTGGAACGCAATGTAGATGCCGGCGACAGCAAAGTCGGTGATCGGGAGCAGTGTCGTTGCGTCGAAGTAGACGACAACGCTGAGTGCCATCGGGATGATGCTTGCGACGAGCAGCGCGTTGGTCGGAACCTTGCTGCGGTCATTGATCTTCGAGAGCCATCCGCTGGCGGGGAGCATTTCGTCACGTGCGAACGAGTGCAGCAAGCGGCTTGCGGCTGCCTGAAGCGAGAGTACGCAGGAGATGAACGCCATGACCGCGATGACGAGGAACGCGCGCATTCCGCCTTCACCGATGGTTGCGGTGAGCACGTCAGGAATCGGCGTTGCCGACGCTGTGAGTGCTTCGAGGTCAGGTGCAGCGAGGACGTATCCCGAGAACGAGAACAGAGCCGAAACTCCACCGACGAAGATCGTCAGGTACATCGCCTTGGGAACTTCGCGAGCGGCGTCGGTGACTTCTTCAGCGACGTCTCCACATGCTTCGAATCCGTAGAACATGAACAGACCAACGAGCGCGGCGCCGAGGAAGATCGGGCCCCAATCGGTGACGCTGCCCTCAAAGAGGGTAAAGAAAACGCTGAAATCGTTGTGACGGTGGAAAGTGAGCAAGTAGAGCCCCATTCCGACGACACCGATGAGTTCGGCGGCAAGACCGATCTTGGCGATGCGGGCCAGCGTCTTCGTTCCACCCAGGTTGAGGACGAGCGCGAGCGCGAGCAGACCGAGCGTGAGGGCCAGGTTCGTGCCGGCGTCGAGTTCACCGAGTCCCAAGACCTGAGCGAAGAACGGCGCACCGAATTCGGCGACCGACATGATGGTGACGAGCATTGCCCAGACGTAGACCCACGCTGTCATCCACGCGGTCTTCTTTCCGGCAAGTCGACGCATCCACGGATAGATGCCTCCACGGCATCCCCCGCGGTTATTGGTGGAGCGACTTCGGCAACAATGTCCGCCGCAGCGCGGACGAGTTCCAGCCGTTCGGTCTGCTCGGGCCAAACGAGAGATTCCAACCACTGGCGGTCCGATTCATCGGCGACGTCGAGAGGGTTGAGGTCGATGCCTTCGCGATACAGGATTTTCGGAATCGCCGGCGGGTTCGCGCCCCACCCACTGAGTTCAGCGGTGAGGGTAACAGGCGACGGACCGGCGTTCGGGTCAACGATCAGCGCGCGCCCCCGTGTCGACCAGGAATACGAATAGCGATCGGGAACGAGCGTGAGCCCCGCAGACGCACCGACCTCGATCAGTGCAATCTGTCCACGGATGCGGCTCAACGCAATCAGTAGTGGAGTGCAGCGGCGC
>JBJOQU010000103.1:0-4877 GCA_046049745.1 Actinomycetota bacterium
GTCGGAGTGGTGGTTGCCTGGCTCACCCACGGCGTAGGCTAGAACCATGATTTTGGCTCTCGAGATCTTCTTCCTCTCTCTTCTGGGACTGGCGACCGTCGGTATCGGCATCGCCTCACTGACTGTGCTGATTCGCTTGTTTCGGGGTCAGCGCTAGTCATGTCGAACCCTTTCGTCGATCAACGTGACCTGGTCGACGGCAACGCGGTCGTACGAATCGACGCCGCAGTCATCTCCGTGACAGGGGCAGACCGCGCGGCAGTCCTCAACGCCACGCTCTCGCAGTCTCTCGTGGGGATGAATCCCGGCGATTCACGGGAGTCGCTCGAACTTGACGGAAACGGTCGAATCGTGCGAGTGCTCCACGTTCTCGAACGCGCCGACGACACTTTGCTGGTTGTCCCCGGCGCTCGCGGTGACGATGTTCTCGCGTGGCTCGACAAGCGGGTGTTCATGGAGGACGTCTCTGCGACCGATGAGTCGACGGCGCTCGCGGTTTATGGCGGAACCCGCGGCTTCGGAAGCGACGCATGGGTCGACCCGTGGCCAACAATTCAGCCAGGCGGTTTCACATACGGCGAGGAACAGGCTCCGCCGTGGACTTACGTCGAAACCCTGGTTCCCCTCACCGACCCGCCACCCGCTCGTGTCGTAGACATCGGTGCACTAGACGCACTTCGCTCATTGGCAGGTCGGCCTGGAGTCGCCGAGGTGGATGAACTGTCCCTGCCACACGAACTCGACTGGTTGCGCACCGCCGTGCACTTATCGAAGGGGTGTTACACAGGTCAAGAAACTGTTGCAAAGATTCACAACGTCGGGCACCCACCGCGGCGACTGGTTCGCTTGCACCTGGACGGATCGGATTCCGAATTCGCCGTGGCCAGTGATGCAGTCTTGCTCGATGGTGAGCAAGTTGGTGTCGTGACGACCGCGGGCAATCACTTCGAAGATGGTCCCGTCGCGCTTGCTCGAATAAAGCGAACGATTCCCGTCGATGCCGCGCTCGTCGTTGATCGCGACGGGCACCCGCTCGCGGCGAATCAAGAAGTCATCGTTCCGCCGACCGCGGGCGCTACGGCTGCGGAGCGACTGCGTCCCAGTCGACCGTAATTTCGCCCAGGCGCCAGCGCGATTGGTTGTCCCGAACAGGCCAACCTGATTCCTTCATCGCGCGCACGGCGGCAACCCAGCGCTGAACCGGGGAGAAGGCACCGAGCCCCGCGTTCGTCGCCCACGCTCGATCCAGGTCAACAAAGAATCGGTGGATGTTTTCACCCGGCACATTCCGATGAATCAGGGCTTTGACAAGGCGCTCTGCGGCGATGCTCGGTTCGTCAAGGTCGGCCAGGCGCAGAGAGACAGAAAAACTATCGGGGCCGTCGGGGGTGATGGCAACCCAGGTCGACACGCGGCCAATTTCGTCGCACGTCCCGTCAATGAAGACGCCGCCAGGCGACAGGCGCGAGCAAATCTGGTGCCAAATTCCGGCCACTTCTGGCTCATCGTATTGACGCAAAACGTTGAAGGCTCGGACGATGTCGGGACGCTCGGCCAGCGGGATTTCGAACCCGCCGTGTTGGAACGTCACTGATTCCGACTCGAACGGTTTCGCGGCCAAGACGCGCTCTGGGTCGATCTCGATCCCCACGATTCGCGCACGTGGCTTGACTGCGGAAATTCGACCCGCGAGTTCGAGAGTCGTGTGCGGCCCCGCCCCGAAACCCAAGTCGACGACCAGGGGAGATGTCATTGCACGAACGCGAGGGTGTCGCACCAGCCAACGATCGCTGCGACGAAGACGATTCGTCCCCGTCGTTCCGCGCGTGATTCGGCCGACTACCACCAGTCCATTGTGGCTGGTTAGGCTATTCCTCATGACGCACACACTGATTTTGCTCCGCCACGGAAACTCGACCTGGAACCAAAAGAACCTCTTCACGGGATGGGTTGATGTGCGGCTCTCCGAGCAGGGCGTTGCTGAAGCGACGCGCGCCGGTGAGCTTCTCGCGGAAAGCGGGCTCAAGCCCGACGTGCTTTACACCAGCGTTCTGTCACGTGCGATTCAGACGGCCAACATCGCCCTCGACACGGCCGACCGACTTTGGATTCCGGTCAAGCGTTCATGGCGCCTCAACGAGCGTCACTACGGCGCTCTTCAGGGAATGGACAAGGCCCAGACTTTGGCCGAATTCGGGCCCGAACAGTTTCAGTTGTGGCGCCGCTCGTTTGACGTTCCCCCGCCGGTGCTCGACGACTCGTCCGAGTGGTCGCAGGCAAACGACGAGCGCTACGCGGGACTCGGGGCTGATCTTCCTCGCACCGAATCACTCAAACTCGTGATCGACCGCATGCTGCCTTACTGGCAGAGCGACATTGCTCCTGACCTGAAGGCTGGCAAGACGGTTCTCGTTACCGCACACGGCAACTCGCTACGCGCTCTCGTCAAGCACCTCGAGGGAATCTCGGACGATGACATCGCCGAATTGAACATCCCCACTGGGATTCCGCTGGTCTATACGCTCGACGAGAACCTTGAGCCGATTGGCAAGGGCGAATACCTTGACCCCGAAGCGGCGGCGGCCGGCGCTGCTGCAGTCGCGAACCAGGGTAAGAAGTAACCGAAACTAGGGCGCTTCGGTGACGTCCGGGGCGATTGCCTCGGGTACGTAGGGCGCGTAAGCGACTTCGGTTCCATCAAGAACCGGCAGGTTCAAGAGCTCGCCGTCGTACGACCCGTACTGGAAGTACACCTCGACATACTGCCCGGGGACAACGCCAGCGCCGTAGAAGACGATGGGGTTATCGTCGGCGATGCCGATCTTGGTGAGCCCGGGGTACGCGCCAACCTGGGTTGACAGTGTGGTCGTTCCGCGAATCTCCACGTTGACGAGTTCCAGCGACGTGCCGTCGTTGATGATGCTTCCGACAAGTGCGGCATCGCCGTCCTCGTTCGTCACGACGAGCGCGTTGCGGATGTGCAGGTCACCGGTCGTCACGCCCATGCCATCGCTGGGGTGGTAAGGCTTCAGTGTCGCTGTCTCGACAAACGCTCCACAACCAGCGGTACCGAGAAGCAAGGTGGAGGCAACGACAGCAGTCGCGAGGGCACGAATTCGCACGAGTAGTCCTTTGGAACGAGAGGTTCTGATGCGCTCAGTCTATCGAAAGCGCGTGAGGGTCGCGGGGGACTTTCGTCTCGCTGGTTCGCCGTCCTGCCCTGTGGTAAAATTGAGGTTCCGGTGAAGGGAAATTCGAAATCATGGCGTTCAAAGTTGGCGAAACTGTTGTTTATCCGCACCACGGCGCGGCGACCATCGTCGAAATCAAGACCCGCACCATCAAGGGCGAAGACAAGAAGTACCTCAAGCTCAACGTGAGCCAGGGCGGACTGACCATCGAGGTCCCGTCTGACAACGTCGAAATGGTCGGCGTTCGCGACGTCATCGACAAAGCCGGACTCGAGCGTGTTTTCGCTGTTCTTCGTGACCCGATTGTCGAAGAGCCCGCCAACTGGTCACGCCGTTACAAGGCCAACCTTGAAAAGCTTGCGTCCGGTGACGTCATCAAGGTGTCAGAAGTTGTTCGCGACTTGTGGCGTCGCGAGCAGGACCGCGGTCTTTCCGCTGGCGAAAAGCGCATGTTGGCCAAGGCGCGCCAGATTCTCATCTCAGAACTCGCACTTGCCGAAAAGTCGAACGAAGAAAAGGCCGGGGCTCGCCTCGACCAGGTTCTCGCTTCCTAAATTCTGATGACACGACTCGGGCTGGTTTTTCTCGCGGCCGGGTCGGGTACCCGTTTGGGGCTCGGGGTTCCCAAGGCGCTTGTTGCCGTGGGCGGAACGTCGCTGTTGGAACGTTCGCTTGGTGTTGTCGCGTCATTGAAACCCACAGCGGTCGTGATCACCGCGCCGGCTGATCGAACGGACGACATTCACGCCATCGCAAACACGGCAGGTGTGGCGGCCGACGTTGTAGTTGGCGGGGACACGCGCACGGCAAGCGTTCGCGCGGCGATGGCGGCACTTCCCAACGTCGACATCGTTCTCATCCACGATGTGGCCCGTGCGTGGACGCCGGCAGAGGTGTTCGCTCGTGTTGCAGCTGAAGTCACCGCGACCGGGGACGGGGTTGTTCCCACGCTTCCCGTCGTCGACACCATGCTCGTCGTTCACGACGGCGTTGTCACCGCAACGACCAACCGTGACGAACTTGTTCGCGTCCAGACACCTCAAGGATTCCCGGCGGCCGAGTATCGCGCAATGCTCGACGAAGTCACCGGCGACTTCACCGACGACGCCAATCTCTGGCGCGCGGGCGGGGGTACCGTTCGCGTCGTCGACGGTGATGAACGCGGCTCGAAACTGACAACTCCGGCGGATCTCAACGCGGCCGAAGGCGGAATCCGCATCGGACTCGGAACCGACACCCACGCCTTTGGCGGCGACAGCCCTCTGTGGCTCGGCTGCGTCGAATGGCCGGGCGAGACGGGGCTCGATGGTCACTCTGACGGAGACGCCGTTGCGCACGCCATCACCGACGCGTTGCTGCAGGGTGCTGGGCTTGGCGACATCGGTTCGCGTTTCGGAACTAGCGATCCCCGATACTCCGGCGCCAGGGGCGACGTCTTCATCCGCGGCGCTCTTGAGGCTCTTGCCGACCAGGGGCTTCGACCGAAGTCCGTTTCGGTGCAAATCGTTGGAAACAAGCCGAAGATTGGCCCACGTCGAACGGAGCTCGAAGGCGTTCTGACTGGTATCGTCGGCGCACCAGTATCGGTCAGCGCGACGACGACGGACGGTTTGGGCTTCACTGGCGAAGGCAAGGGAATTACGGCCATCGCCATCGCTCACGTCGCCGATCGATAACCCTCGGTAC
>JBJOQU010000104.1:0-5909 GCA_046049745.1 Actinomycetota bacterium
GCAACACACACCGTTATGTCAGGTCCTGCGGTTGCGGTGTACAGCGCATGGACTGGTCACCTGTGGCCAAGTCTTCGGCCCATTGCTGACCAAGCGATTGAAATACTGCCCCACCACATTCCTACGAACGACGACGTTGTGGTGACTGCGCACGCCCCCGAACCAGTGACTCCTCCACAGTCGATTCGCGACCGCATCGACCGAATCCCTTCCGGTGACACGCACATCAGAATCGAACGATTCCACGACGATGGGGGCAACCGCTTCGAGGTATACCTGTCGGGGACAAACTTCCAGGGTGGCGAATCCGATCCGTGGAATGTGGCGTCGAACCTTGACCTTGCGACGAGCGGATCGTCGCCGTCGCTCCAGGCGGTCAGAATCGCGATGGAATCGGCGGGTATCACCCGAGCGACCCCCGTCGTGTTGTCGGGCCACTCGCAAGGGGGACTCATCGCCCTGGCCATCGCAGAATCCCGCGAATTCGACGTCGATGCCGTCATCACGGTGGGGACGCCGGTTGGAGTCGTCCCCGATGTCACGGACATTCCGACGATTCATATCGTGCATCCTGAGGACCCGATCCCCGCTATCGGCGGTCTCATCGACACTGAATCATCGACGTGGATCGTTCCCGTGGAAAACGGTGAACGATTATTCGACGCGCACCACCGACAGTCCTATCTGTCCAGTTCGACCGCTCTCGATGATGTGGCGGATGCGCGAATCACGGCACTCCGAGACGCAATCCAGTCGAATGGCGTCGGGGTTGCGCGCGATTACCGCGCCGTGACGACTAGCGCCCGGCGCCAAGGAACGGGCGCAGAATGACGCCCAGAATCCAGTTGCTCATCGACATCACGACGGCACCGAGAACGCCCCACCAGAATCCGTCGACGATGAGTCCGAATCCGAGCTGCTGCGTGACCGAGGCGACGAGCATGAAGAGCGCTCCGTTGACCACAAGCGCAACGAGCCCGAAAGTTAGCAGATAGACCGGGAACGCGACGATTCGGATGAAGTTTCCGATGACGGCGTTGATGACACCGAAGATCGCGGCGACGGCGATGTACGAGAGAACCAGGTTCGCGTCACCGTCGTCGAAGGGCAGCAAGTGGATGCCGTCGACGAAGAAGTCGGACAACCAGAGTGCGACTGAGTTGATAAGAAGACCCAAAACCAAGCGAATCATGAGTCCAGCCTACGCCGACCGACCGCCGTAGGCTGGGAGGATGAACCTCTTCGAGTCCGAACCGACGATTCACATTCGTGACGAGATTCGCACCCTTCCCGCCTACAAGCAGGGAAGGCCCGCACCTGCAGACGCGTTCAAACTCTCGTCAAACGAGAACCCGTACCCGATTCCGACATGGGTGACCGAGGCGATTTCCGAGGCGTCCGTCGGCCGATACCCCGAATCAACATCCCGCGTAGTTCGTGATGCAATCGCCAGGCAGTGGGGCTGTGACACCGACGAGGTGATTGTCGGCGCGGGATCCGTGTCGATCCTGTACCAATTGATTCAGGCCACCAGTGGCCCCGGCGACAACGTTGTGTTCGCGTGGCGTTCATTCGAGGCGTATCCGTGGATTGCGACCGTTGCAGGAGCCGAAGCTCGGCGAATCCCGAATCTTCCTGACCACCGTCACGACCTCGAGTCGATGCTCGCAGCGATTGACGGTCGAACGCGCGTCGTCATCCTGTGCACGCCCAACAACCCCACCGGGGCGGCGATCACAACCGTCGAGTTCGAATCGTTCATGGCCCGAGTCCCCGGCCACGTCCTCGTCATCCTTGACGAGGCCTACGCCGAGTTCTCGCACGACCCCGACGTCGTTTGTGGCAAGAAGCAAAAAGGCAAGTTCTCCAACCTCGTGACGCTTCGAACCTTCAGCAAGGCATATGGTCTTGCCGGACTTCGAATCGGCTACGGGATCGGTCACCACGCCATCTTCCAGTCGGCGACGGCAACCGCAATTCCGATGGTCGTCACCGAGCAGGCGCAGCGCGCGGCGCTCGCTGTCCTCGCCCACAACGACGAGGCAATGCAGATCGTCCACGACATCTGTGAGCGTCGGGACCGCGTCTGGGCTGCTCTCGTTGACCAGGGTTGGGACGTTCCCCAGCCTCATGGCAACTTCGTGTGGTTGCCGACAGCGGGCAACACCGAAGCGGCCAACGAGATTCTTGAGCAGGCTGGCGTCATCGCGCGCGTCTTCGCGGGCGAAGGCATTCGCGTGACAATCGGCGAGGACGATTCCGTCCCCGTGTTCATTGACGCGGCGGCACGAATCGTCGCAACCAACCTGCACCGAGCCGCGGCGAACGGCTAGTCTGGAACTATGCCGTACACCGAGGCGACCCTCCAGTTGCTGTCCACCGACGGAACTCTCGTCGAGTCGGACCGCACAGCGGAATATCGCGCCCTTGTCGACCGTTTGACCGACGATCACCTTCGTTTGTTCTACCGCGAGATGGTGACGACGAGGCGATTCGACATCGAAGCCGGTAACTTGCAGCGCCAGGGCCAACTCGCGCTGTGGATCCCTAGCCTCGGACAAGAAGCGGCCCAAGTTGGGTCGGCCTTTGCGACTCGTCCGCAAGACACAATCTTCCCCAGCTACCGCGAGCACTCGATTGCCCGCATCCGCGGGATCGACCCGATTCACATCATCGAACTTCTTCGCGGTGTGACGAACGGTGGCTGGAACCCGAACGAGTCCAAGTTCCGCCTGTACACGCTCGTTCTCGGCACGCAAACGTTGCACGCAACGGGTTACGCAATGGGAATCCAGTTCGACGGCAAAGTGGGCACGGGCGACCCCGCCATCGACGAAGCCTGCATCGTCTATTTCGGTGACGGAGCCTCGTCCGAGGGTGACGTCAACGAAGCCCTCGTTTTCGCGCAGTCATACCAGGCGCCTCAAGTGTTTTTCCTGCAGAACAACCAGTACGCGATCTCAGTTCCGGTTGCCCGGCAGTCCCGCAGCCCGCTGTACCTGCGCGGCGAGGGGTTCGGCATCGAGTCGTACCAGATCGACGGAAACGATGTCCTCATTTCTTACGCGGTCACGCGAATGGCGATGGACGAAGCGCGCGCCGGGCACGGACCTCGTTTTATCGAAGCGCAGACTTACCGACTCGGTGCTCACACGACCAGTGACGATCCGACCAAGTACCGCGAAAGTTCGGAAGAGGATTACTGGAAGCAGCGCGACCCGATCGCACGCTTCGAGAAGTTCCTGCGTTTCCGCGGCGAATCGGATTCGTTCTTCGAGTCGGTCCGCCAGGAGGGCGAAGACCTGGCCTCTGATATTCGACGCAAGACGGTGGAATTGACCCCGCCGCCGATGGACGTCATTTTTGACCACGTGTACACCGACGCCCACCCCGTCACCGCCGCACAAAAGAAGTGGTTGCAGGAATACGAAGCATCGTTCGGAGGACACGCATGAGCGAGAACCTCTCGATGGCGAAGGCCATCAACCTCGGGATGCAGCGCGCGATGCGTGAAGATGAAAAGGTCATCCTCATGGGCGAGGACATCGGAACGCTCGGTGGCGTTTTCCGCGTTACAGAAGGCCTCAAAACCGAGTTCGGTGAGAACCGCGTGCTCGACACTCCACTCGCCGAGTCGGGAATCGTCGGAACGGCGATTGGTCTTGCGATGCGCGGCTACCGTCCCGTCTGTGAAATCCAGTTCGACGGTTTCGTTTTCCCGGCATTCGACCAAATCGTGTCCCAGTTGGCGAAGCAGACCTCGCGGCACCAGGGAACTCAGTCGTTCCCCGTCGTAATCCGCATTCCGTACGGCGGACACATCGGTGCGGTGGAACACCACCAGGAAAGCCCCGAAGCCTATTTCGCGCACACTGCTGGACTTCGCGTCATGTCGCCGGCAACGCCGAGCGACGGGTACCACATGATCCGTCAGGCGATTCAGTCAAACGACCCCGTCATTTTCCTCGAACCGAAGGCGCGCTACTGGCCGAAGGGAGACGTCGACTTCGACGCGACCCCCGCTCCTGCGCACCAATCGCGCGTAGTTCGGACCGGAACGGACGTCACGGTAGTCGGCCACGGCGCGATGGTGTCCATGCTGCTCGACGCAGCCGAGGTCGCAGCAGGTGAAGGCATCAGCCTCGAGGTCATTGACCTCCGGTCGCTGTCGCCCATCGATTACGCACCGATTCTTGCGAGTGTCGAAAAGACCGGTCGACTCGTCGTTGCACAGGAAGCGCCGGGACAGGCGTCGGTCGGTTCCGAGATCGCCGCAACGGTCGCCGAAGCCGCCTACTACTTCCTTGAGGCTCCTGTCCTTCGCGTCAGTGGTTTCGATACACCGTTCCCGCCCGCGAACCTCGAGGGAACGTATCTCCCCGATGTCGACCGCATCCTCGACGCCGTCGACCGAGCGAGAGGGTTCTAGCTCATGGCCGTTGTCAACTTCCCCCTTCCCGACGTCGGTGAGGGACTCACCGAGGCCGAAATCGTGCAGTGGCGCGTCAAGGTTGGCGACACGGTCGCGATCAACGACATCCTCGTCGAGATCGAGACGGCCAAGTCGCTCGTCGAACTTCCCAGCCCGTTCGCGGGAACCATCGTCGCGTTGATGGCGGCCGAGGGCGACACGGTTCCAGTCGGAACTCCGATTATTCAGGTTGATTCCGAGGGCGGCGTGCCTGCTCCGCTACACCCGGCGCCCGAACCTGTCGCAACCCCAGCCCCTGTCGTGAAGACCGAGCAGGCGGCCGAACCCGTTCTCGTCGGTTACGGAAGTTCAGGTCACGTCACGTCTCGCCGCGGAAATCGAGTCGCCCCGGCACCCTCGGCACAGGTCACCGCTTCCGAACTTCCGCCCGTCGCCGGCGTTCCCGCTGCGGGAACCCCCGTTCTTGCCAAGCCGCCCATCCGAAAGATGGCGAAGGAACTCGGCGTCGAACTGGCGAAGGTCATCGCGACCGGCCCGAACGGGGAGATAACCCGCGAAGACGTCGTTCGTCAGTCCGAGGTCAAGACGGTTTTCCGCAATGTCGAAACCCCCGAATGGCCGACCGACCGCGAGGAATACATCCCCGTCAAGGGCGTCCGCAAGGCGATCGCTTCGGCGATGGTGAAGTCTAAGTTCGAGGCACCGCACGTTTCGGTTTTTGTCGATGTCGACGCAACTCGAACGATGGACTTCGTCAAGCGACTCAAGGCATCACCCGATTTCCAGGGTATTCGCGTCTCTCCGCTGCTCGTCATGGCGCGCGCCGTGATGTGGGCCGTTCAGCGCAACCCGTCCGTGAACTCGTCGTGGACTGACAAGGACATCATCGTTCACCACTACGTCAACCTAGGAATCGCTGCGGCAACCCCGCGCGGCCTGATTGTCCCGAACGTCAAAGAAGCGCACACGCTGAACATGAAGCAACTCGCCCTGGCTCTGGAAGAGTTGACGGTCACGGCGCGTGATGGCAAGACAACTCCCGAGGACATGTCCAAGGGGACCATCACGATTACGAATCTCGGTTCGTTCGGTGTTGACACGGGAACTCCGATCATCAACCCGGGCGAGGTCTCGATTGTCGTGCTCGGCGCCATCAAGCAAAAGCCATGGGTCGTCGATGGAAACATCGAGGCGCGTTTCGTGACCACGATCGGCGCGTCCTTCGACCACCGCGTTGTCGACGGCGACGTGGCCAGCCGCTTCCTTGCGGACATCGCGAGCATTATCGAGGAGCCAGCTCTCCTGCTCGACTAGTTATTGCGAATCATTCGCAATAAGCGTATGCTGGCGCAATGGACCTCATCACGCTCGCTGCAGAAGCACACGACGCCGGCCTTTCGTTCTGGGACGAACTCTGGGCCATCACGCTCGACCCGGCGCACATCGTGTCGGAATTGATCTGGCAGATCATCTTCGA
>JBJOQU010000105.1:0-9829 GCA_046049745.1 Actinomycetota bacterium
AGGATGGGCTTCATGACCGAGTGAACAATTCCCGTTCCGCAGTCGGTCAGGATGATCGAGTAATAGCGCGACGCGATATCCGCGACGATGTTGTAGTCGAACTCATCGAAAGCTTGCGACAGCATCGGGTCCGCATCCGATGCGAGAACATCGAGTCGGGTCTGATCGCGGCTGACATACTCCGAGAAGTCGGTGAACGAACCGATAGAGGGAGCCTTCTGGACGACCGTGCGAATCGTGTGGCGAGTTGAACGCTGAATGCGCTCAACGAGAGTTCCACGGTCGGGGTTGGCGTCGATCGCGATGACGCGGTCTTCGCGTACACGAGCAAGTGCCTGTCCGAGCAGAGTGGTGGTGGTTGTCTTTCCCACACCTCCCTTGCGCGTGAGGACCGGGACAAATCGCGCGTCACCGGAAAGAGCCGTCGCGATGCGCGCTTCCATAGCCTTGCGGGCACGCGCCTTGCGCGAATCACCAAGGTTGACGGTATGGAATGTGATTGCGTAGATGAAACCCTGCCACAACCCTTCGGGAGCGGCGAGCTTTTCTTTGATGTCGAGCAAGCGCTCGTCCGTCAGCAATGCGCTGGGCTCGGGCGTGCTCGAGACACCGCTGTGACGACGCGTATACATTTCGTCACCGTCGGTCGTTGCGGACACAGAAATCGAAACTTCCGGGACTGACAGGTCGATCGAATCAGGGGTGACCTCTACGGCCGGGACAACCAGCGGAGTCGACTCTTCGGGGAGGTCAACTGCGACCTCTTCGTTCTGCTTGGTCGACTTCTTGCGTTCCGCCACCTGTGACTCCTTCGTTGAGGTACCGCGAATGCCCACTCTACCCGAAACGATTACGCCGAGGCGCTGGGTTTGAGCACGACGAGCAGGTCCCCAGGCTCAACTTGCTGGGTGGTCGGGATCACGAGTTTGCTGACGATGCCACCGGTGGCCGAGGTAATCGCGGCCTCCATTTTCATCGCTTCAATCGTCGCGACGGCGCCACCGGGAGCAACGACATCACCCTCTTTCACTTGCAACGTCACAACCCCGAGGAACGGAGCAGCGACGTGCATCGGGTTGCTCGCGTCTGCCTTCTCCGCCGTTGCGACGTGAACCTCGACGGTCTTGTCGCGAATGAGCAACGGACGCATTTGGCCGTTGAGAGTTGCCATGACCGTTCGAATCCCCTTGCCATCCGCCTCCGAAATGGCCTCCAAGGTCATGAACAGGCTGACACCCTTGCGCATGTCGACGACGTGTTCGACTCCGACTTTCAGCCCATACAAATAGTCATGGGTACTGAGAACGCTGACGTCGCCATACTGTTCACGGCCCGCCAAGAACTGCTGCGTCGGCTGGGGGAACAACAAGCGGTTGAGAGTGGCGCGTCGAGTGGCGGAATCGGAGTCAAGTGCCGCTTCGTCCTCTGGTTCTAACTTCTCGGCGACGGGTTTGTATACGCGGCCGGCCAGAGCCTTCGTCCTGAACGGTTCCGGCCATCCGCCGGGAAGGTCGCCAAGCTCTCCTGATAGGAATCCGATGACCGAGTCGGGAATGTCATACTTCTCAGGGTTTGCTTCAAAATCTGCAGGATCGGCATCCGCCGCAGCTAGCTGAAGCGCGAGGTCGCCAACAACCTTCGACGACGGCGTGACCTTGGGCGGGCGGCCCAGAATGCGGTTCGCTTCCGCATACCAGTTCTCGACCTTTTCGAAGTGATCGCCAAGGCCAAGGCCAATGGCCTGCTGGCGGAGGTTGGACAGCTGTCCACCAGGAATTTCGTGGTGGTAAACGCGACCGGTCGGACCAGGCAAACCGGACTCAAACGGGCGGTACATGAGTCGCACCGCTTCCCAATAGGGCTCGAGAGCCGAGACGGCGTCCAGTGACAATCCCGTATCGCGCGGAGTGTGCGCGAGCGCGGCGACGAGTGCCGACGCACTGGGCTGACTCGTCGTTCCCGCCATCGGCGCAGACGCAACGTCGACGATGTCAGCGCCAGCGTCACTTGCTGCGATGAGAGTCGCGAGCTGGCCACCTGCAGTGTCATGTGTGTGAACGTGCACCGGAAGGTCGAATCGTTCGCGCAGGGCGCTGACGAGCTTCGTCGCCGCACCTGCGCGCAACAGGCCAGCCATGTCCTTGATCGCGAGGATGTGCGCGCCGGTCTTCACGATGTCGTCAGCCATATGCAAGTAGTAGTCCAACGTGTAAATGTCTTCCGCGGGGTTTAGCAAATCACCCGTGTAACACAGTGCTACTTCGGCTACGGCTGCGCCCGTCTCGAGCACAGCGTCAATCGCTGGACGCATCTGCGAGACGTCGTTGAGCGCGTCGAAGATGCGGAAGATGTCGACTCCCGTATCGGTTGCTTCACGAACGAACGCTTTTGTCACGGCTGTTGGATACGGCGTGTACCCGACCGTGTTTCGGCCACGAACGAGGGCTTGGATGGCGATGTTCGGAAGTGCTTCGCGCATCTCGGCAAGGCGCTCCCACGGATCTTCACCCAAAAACCGCAACGCGACATCGTAGGTGGCGCCGCCCCACGCCTCAACGGAGAACAGCTCGGGAGTTAGCCGTGCGACGTGTGGCATGACCGCGGTCAAGTCTCGGGTGCGAACGCGCGTCGCGAGCAAACTCTGGTGGGCGTCGCGGAACGTCGTGTCCGTCACCCCAAGCTGCGACTGCTGACGGATCGCTGCCGCAAAGCCAGCCGGCCCAAGTTCGCGCAGGCGATCGCGCGAACCCTTGGGTGGGGCGACGATGAGGTCGACCTCGGGAAGCTTTGTCGCGGGGTCGAAGGCGCCCTCCCCCGTTCCGTTTGGTCGATTGACCGTGGTTTCGGCGAGGTGCGTCAATATCTTCGTGCCGCGGTCCTGGCTCGCGCGCGCACGAACGAGTTGCGGACGCTCGTCGATGAACGACGTCGACAAGTTGCCGGCAATGAAGTCAGGGTCGTCCAGGAGCGCCTGGAGGAACGCGATGTTGGTCGTCACGCCGCGAATACGGAATTCCGCGAGGCCACGACGTGCGCGCGCGACGCCCGCGGTGAAGTCACGACCACGTGTCGTCATCTTGGCCAGCATCGAGTCAAAGTGAGGCGAGATTCGAGCGCCCTGCGCGATGCTTCCACCATCAAGTCGCACCCCTGCGCCACCCGGCGAGCGGTACGTCGTGATTCGACCGGTGTCAGGGCGGAACCCCGCGTTGGGATCCTCCGTTGTGATTCGACACTGCAGAGCCGCACCACGAACCGTGAGAGTGTCCTGCGACAGCCCGAGCGACTCCAACGTCTCTCCGCTCGCAATCAACATCTGTGACTGTACGAGGTCAACGTCCGTGATTTCTTCCGTGACCGTGTGCTCAACCTGGATTCGCGGGTTCATCTCGATGAAGACGTGCTGGCCAGCGCGGTCTCCCGCAGTGTCCAGCAGGAACTCAACTGTTCCCGCGTTGACGTATCCGATGGACTTCGCGAATGCGACTGCATCTCGGTACATCGCCTGGCGGATCGACTCGTCGAGGTGCGGCGCTGGCGCAATCTCAACAACCTTCTGGTGACGGCGTTGCACCGAGCAGTCGCGCTCGAACAGGTGCATCGTGTTACCCGTCGAATCGGCAAGAATTTGAACCTCGATGTGCCGAGGGCGAAGAACGGCTTGCTCGATGAACATGCGCGCATCACCGAAAGCGCTTTCGGCCTCGCGCATCGCCGCCTCAAGCGCGGCGCGAAGATCCTCTGGCTTCTCAACGCGACGCATTCCTCTACCGCCACCACCCGCGACGGCTTTCGCAAAAACGGGGAAACCGATCGTGTCCGCAAACGCGACGAGCGTGTCAATGTCAGTCGTCGCATCGCACGACTTCAAGACGGGAACACCAGCCGCAATCGCGTGTTCCTTCGCGGTGACCTTGTTTCCCGCCATCTCCAGCACCGTTGCACCCGGGCCGATAAACGTGATTCCACTTTCGGCCGCAGCACGGGACAATTCGGGGTTTTCACTGAGGAACCCGTAGCCCGGGTAAATCGCGTCAGCACCAGATTCTTTGGCGACACGAATGATTTCGTCGATGTCGAGGTACGCGCGAACCGGGTGGCCGACTTCGCCAATCTGGTAGGCCTCGTCCGCCTTGAAGCGGTGAGTCGACTCGCGGTCCTCGTAAGCAAAAACCGCAACGGTTTTGGCCCCAAGCTCGAACGCTGCGCGGAACGCACGAATCGCAATTTCACCGCGGTTGGCGACAAGAATCTTGCTAAACATGGTCCTCCTTTGCAGCGCGTGGGGCCTCGCGACAGGCACAATCAAGAGTTCCAGCCTACTTGACGGCTAAAGTGGAGTTCGTGCAGGTAGTTAGCGTCAGCTCTCTCAAGGGCGGGGTCGGTAAGACCACGATCACCCTCGGTCTGGCGTCCGCTGCATTCGCGCAGGGACTTCGCACCCTCATCATCGACATGGACCCCCAGTCCGATGTGTCCGCTGCTCTCGCTTCACGATCGACACACGGATTCACGATTGACACCGTTCTCAAGGCGGCGACCAAGAAGAACGTTCGCCAAGCGATCATTCCGAGCTCGTGGACGGGCTCAGGTGATGTGGCAGTCGACGTGCTGATGGGCTCGCAGTCGAGCGCCAACCACGACATCCCGAACCCCACGAAGAACGACCTGTGGCGTTTGGAAGAAGCCCTGGTGTTGGTTGAAAAGAACTACGACCTCGTCTTGATCGACTGCCCTCCGTCTTTCAATGCGTTGACCCAAACCGCGTGGACAGCATCGGACGCGGTCGCGATTGTGGCAGAGCCTGGGCTGTTCTCTGTGACAGCGGTTCACCGCACCCTGCTCGCACTGGAATCGATGCGCCAGCAAATGTCGCCGCGACTTCGCACCGCTGGTGTCATCATCAACCGTTATCGTCCCGACAGTCGCGAACACCAGTTCCGCATGGGCGAGATGGACCAATTGTTTGGACAGCACATCCTGTCCCCCACGGTGGACGAAACGCTCACGATGCAGCAGGCGACCGGAGCAGCTACGCCAATTCACCGTTGGCCCGGCGAACTGGCGCAAACGCTTGCGCAGAAGTTTGACCTTCTGCTGCGTCAGATCCTCAGCGAAAACCGCGGCTAAGAAGCGCGCGTTGCTCGCTTGGCGGCGAGCTCGTCGACAACTGCGCCCACGGGTGCTGCGTCGAATTCGATCAAGGTCGTCTCGACCTCGCGAAGAACAGCACCGACAGCGATGCCGAATACGCCTTGACCACGATTGACGAGGTCGATGACCTGGTCGCTTGAGGTGCAGAGGTAAACCGATGCACCGTCGCTCATGAGTGTGGTGCCGGTGAGGTCATCAATTCCCGCAGTGCGGAGCTGTTCGACAGCGATACGAATCTGCTGAAGGGAGATTCCCGTGTCGAGAAGTCGCTTGACGAGCTTGAGGACAAGAATGTCGCGGAACGAGTACAGACGCTGCGAACCCGAACCGGTCGCGGTCTGCACCGTGGGCTCGACGAGTTCGGTACGTGCCCAGTAGTCAAGCTGGCGATAGGAAATGCCGGCGGCCTTTGCCGCGACAATACCGCGGTAGCCTTCGGCGGCGTCGCCGAGGTTCTGCGTCATGTCACTCATTCTGCACCAACCTTCACCTTCTACTTGAGAGTTAATGTCTCCACTGTAGTAAGGGAAACGTTCCTCGCTGCGAAACGCGTTGGGCGTGTCGCGTTAGTCAATCGACTCGTCTACCGACCTCATCATTACAGCCAAACGTACTTTTTCGAGATTCACGGCGAGGTCGCGGGCCATGTCGATGGCCTTCTGTCGACCAACTCTACTGGAACTCTTTGCTACCGGAAGGACCACGCTACGCAACGTTGCGGCATCTTTTTCGGCCTGGAGCTTAAGGCTTCGCATGTGGCGCGGTTCGAGCCCCGACCTCTTCAATTCGACCAACGCGCTCATGATCGTGAAGGACTCTTCACCATAGATTTCCGCCGGAAGAACCAGTCCCATCGAAATTGCATCATTGAGCAACGACGCCGGCGCACCGGTCTTTGCCAACAATTCGGCACGGGTGTAGCGGACCTCAATCGACAGCATCGATTCGACGGTGAGCTCTGTCCCTCCGGGGAGAGACGGCTTCTTGCCGGCGTCGATATCGTCGAGAATGCCCTGAATAACCTTGAGCGGCAGGAAGTGGTCGCGCTGCAGCGTCAGCACCATGCGGATACGCGAGACATCTTGGCCGGAATACGAACGGTATCCACTCGACAAGCGAGTCGGACTGATGAGTCCCTCGTCCTCGAGATAGCGCAGCTTTGTCGACGTCAGGTCGGGAAACTGAATCCGCAGTTGAGTAAGAACCTGCCCGATGGATTGACCCGTCGGGGCCACGCCGGCCTTGAGTGCACTCATCCCTTACGCCTCGTCGACAATGTCGTGTCGGGAAGGGAAGAACGTCATGCGGTATTTGCCGATCTGAACCTCAGAGCCATCAACGAGGTCGCCCCCCGCGGTGCGCTCGCCGTCAAGGTAGGTCCCGTTCAACGAATCCAGGTCGCGGATTGCGAACGAAGTTGCCGTGCGGACGATTTCCGCGTGACGACGAGACACCGTCACGTCATCAAGGAATATTTCGGCGTCGGGATGACGACCAGCAACTGTCACATCCGAATCGAGAAGGAATCGAGCTCCAACAGTTGGCCCGCGGCGAACGACGAGAAGTGCACTGCCAGACGGAAGCGCGGCAATCGCGGCTTGCTCGTCGGCCGAAGCAGTCGCCTCGAGGTCCGCGAGACGTGCAGCGAAATCGCTCCCGAAATGCTCGGTGCTGTGCTGGTCGTCGTGGTCGTGCATCATTCCTCCGCTCACTACCCTAACCGATTGAGTCGGCGGCTTTGACGGGCGGGAATACGAAGAAGTGCGGGCAAATAGGTGAACCCTGCGATCCAGTAGAGAACGGCTCCCGAGGCTCCGAGAATCCACCCAAGAACTGCTAGCGGGATGGCGGCGGTCAGGAAAACATGGCTCAATACGATGACCGGGAATGCGACGAAGAGGACGAATGTCGCGGTCTTCCCGACGAAATTGACTCGAGGGAAGTCGCGCACGCGCACTCCTCGAATGAGAACAATCGCCAGCAACAGCAGGTCGCGGGACATGATGACGATGAGGAGTGGCAGCGGGATCATTCCACGAGCCGCAAGTCCGAGAACGCTGGCAGCGATGAAGAGACGATCCGAAGCGGGGTCGAGCAGAGCACCCAACGTGGTGACTTGGTTGTATGTCCTCGCGATGAAACCGTCGATGAAGTCACTCGCGGTCGCGATGATGAGGACCGTCAGCGCCGGGCCGTCCTGACCCGTGACGAGAAGCCAATAAAAAATCGGGACGAACAACAATCGGATGAACGAGATGACGTTGGGGACGGTCCAGATGCGGTCGAGTCCCGTGCGAGTCATGAGAGTAATTCTAGTCGTTGAGACTCGACTCAAACAGTGCCCATTTTCGTGCGATTGCCGCATGCGCGTCACCGGCGCTCGGGAGGACCGAACGGCGGTGACGACAGTGTGATTAGTGGGTGGTGACGGGACGGCGTGCCCCGACGATGTTCCTCAAGAACAAGGTCATGACCGGCACGATGTAACTCACCCACGCGATAACTTCAAGAAGGCTCGGGTTCGCACGGTAACTGAAGAGTCCGTAGAGCAACGACCCGATTACCGTTTCCTTGCCCAACCACGGCGTTGCGTCATAGACGGGGGCGCCTGCCGGAAGAATTCCGATCTCCTGGAATTCGTGGATGCCGTAGGCGAAAATTCCGGCGGCAACAACGATCAGGGCCGCACCGGTCCACTGGAAGAAGACGCGCAAGTTGATTGTCAGCGCGCCGCGGTAGAAGAGCCATCCGAGGACGATTGCAACACCAATGCCGAGGAAGACAATCGACGTCGAGACTACGGAATCACCTGAGGCCTTGACCGACGCCCACATGAACAGCGCGGTTTCCACTCCTTCACGCGCGACAGCAAGGAACGCCACAAACGCAATCGCAAAAGAATTGCGACCGAAACTTGATTCGAGATTCCCCTCCAGCTCACCCTTGAGGGTGCGTGCCGTTTTCGCCATCCAGAACACCATCCAGGTAATGAGGATTGCTGCGGAGATGGAGAGCGCTCCGGAAATAATCGGGGCAATACCGTCACTTGCGTCACCGAGCCCGAACAGCAGGATTGCTCCAGTAATGGCCGAAAGACCGATTGCCGCTGCAACGCC
Organism: Actinomycetota bacterium; assembly: GCA_046049745.1. Taxonomy (GTDB): domain Bacteria; phylum Actinomycetota; class Actinomycetes; order Actinomycetales; family Microbacteriaceae; genus MWH-TA3. The sequence continues at coordinate 8,271 of JBJOQU010000105.1, forward strand.
CGACCAGATTGTGGGAATGACCTGGCGGCGATCGGAACGAACCGCGAATGCGATCAAGATGCCGACGATGAGACTCGCTTCGAGACCCTCGCGAAGTCCGATGAGGAAGTTTGCCAACATTAGTTTCTCCGTCCCCCGCAGGCCAGTATTTCTGGATTGATGAGGTAAGGCTTACCTTACCAGATTCCCGGGCCACCTCATCGGGACGAAAGGCCCGATTCGCCTTCCCCCGATTCCTGGTTTGGCTGGCTACGCTAAAACCATGACGACACTTACTCGCTCTCTCCTAGTCGAATTCCTCGGCACCGCCCTCCTGGTCGGCGCCCAAATCGGAACCGGCTACCAGCTCAATTACCTCACCGGTAACCCGGGAATCACCCTGCTCGGTATCGCAATCGTGAGCGCCCTCGCACTCGCAATCGCGATAACCGTCGGTGGACCTCTGTCGGGCGGCCACTTCAACCCCGCAGTGACGATTGGTCTGACCATCGCCGGTCACTCCAAGACATCGGTCGCCCTCCCCTACGTTGGCGCGCAACTTCTCGGCGCTTTCCTCGCCGCCGTCACCGCCAACTTCCTATGGGATGGTGAACTGATCGCCACAACACAGGGCAGCGTGCCCACTGTGGCACTCCTTGCGAGCGAATTGCTGTGCACCGTTGTGCTCGTCGGCCTGATCGTCACCATGGTTCGGCGCAAGGGCGGCGAAGGGCTCAACGTGCTCGTTCCGCTCTGGATTGGTACCGCGATTCTCCTCACCCCCACTGGGTGCATGGCGAACCCTGCGGTGACGTTCGGGCACATGTTCACGGACTCGTTCACGACAGCTGGCGTCGCTGGCGTCGGACCGTTCATCGGAATTCAGTTGATCGGTGCGGTGCTCGTCGCCGTCGTCGCCAACTTTGCGGCACCGAAGAAATAGTTCACCTTTAGTTCACCGGGGGTGGTTATGGTTAACTCCATGACCACCCCCACTGTTTTGTTTGTGTGTGTTCACAACGCTGGCCGTTCTCAAATGGCAGCCGGCTGGCTGCATCATCTCGCGGGCGACCGCGTTCACGTTCTCTCAGCCGGATCAGCACCAGCAGACAGCATCAACCCCGTCGCCGTTGAGGCAATGCGCGAAGTGGGAATCGACATCGCAGGGAACCAACCCAAGGTCCTCACGACCGAAGCCGTCAAGGAAAGCGACGTCGTCATCACCATGGGATGTGGCGACACGTGCCCGTTCTTCCCCGGTAAGCGATACGAGGACTGGGTTCTCGAAGACCCTGCTGGTCAAGGCATCGAATCAGTGCGCCCGATTCGCGACGAGATCAAGTCGCGCGTCGAAGCGCTCCTCGCCGAAATTCTGTAACGGTTTCGGCTAGCATCTGACCATGCGCCGAACAATTTCTTTCACCACCATTGTCCTCGCGGCAATGACTGTCATTTCCGCTCCAACGGCCGCCTCAGCCTCGAGCGGAACCGTCGCGCCCGGCGCAACGGTGAGCGCAACTGCGTGGGAACGCGAAATCACAGGCTTTGCCTACAACGACACAGTGCTTCCGCTCCCCGAC
>JBJOQU010000106.1:0-11216 GCA_046049745.1 Actinomycetota bacterium
TACACGCTGTGGATGGACGAGGCGCTGAACGTCGACGCGATGAACATCGCGGCGCAGTCGCTCCTGGGGCTGCATGACTGGACCACGTACTGCAAGCCGCGCGAAGGCGCCACGCGTGTGCGCGAACTGCAGAGATTCGACTGGCACCGCGACGAGAACGGGGTGCTCGTCGCCACGATTCAGGCGGACGCGTTCTGCCACAACATGGTTCGCAATCTGGTTGGTGTGTGCGTCGCCGTTGGCCGAGGACGCCTCAACCCGGAGGATGCCGTCATCCTGCGCGACCAGCGCGTTCGAACCGCAGCCTTCGCCGTGTTGCCCCCTCAGGGGCTAACGCTGGCCGAGGTTGGATATCCGGACGCCGCTGCTCTCGCACTGCGCGCCGAAGAATCGCGTCGCCGACGTGACCCAGTTTGACCAGCGCGCTGAACTCTTGTACTCTTGAACCTTGGTGCCCGACCGGGTGCCTGGTTGAGCCCTCCACCGAGTCTTTCCTTAGAAAGCCTCACCGGAGCGGGATTCACGAACTACTCGAACCGAAAGCGCTACTACCGTGACGCGTACATTCTCACCCAAGCCCGCTGACATCCAGCGCGAGTGGATCATCATTGATGCTGCCGACGTCATTCTCGGTCGCCTCGCGAGCCACGCCGCTGTTCTTCTCCGCGGAAAGCACAAGCCCACCTTTGCCCAGCACATGGACATGGGTGACTTCGTCATCATCGTCAACGCAGGCAAGGTTGCCCTCACCGGCTCCAAGCTCTCGCAGAAGATGGCCTACCGCCACTCGGGGTACCCGGGCGGACTGAAGGCCGTTGCGTACTCGGAACTTCTCGAGAAGAACCCTGTTCGCGCCGTTGAGAAGGCCATCCGTGGCATGCTCCCCAAGAACTCGCTCGGAGCCGACCAGTTCCGCAAGCTTAAGGTCTACGCGGGTGCCGAGCACCCTCACGTGGCTCAGCAGCCCAAGCCCTACGTATTCGACCAGGTCGCGCAGTAAGCGCCGGATAGAGGATTAGAACAATGGCAACAGTAAGCGAAAGCACCGCAACCGCGGCAAAGGCTCCCAAGCTCTCCCTCTCGGTCGCCGGCGCAGCCGTCGGTCGTCGTAAGGAAGCGATTGCTCGCGTCCGTCTCGTTCCCGGTACCGGTACGGTCACCGTCAACGGTCGCGCGCTCGACGAGTACTTCCCCAACAAGCTTCACCAGCAGCTCATCAAGGCACCGTTCACCATCCTTGAGCTCGGTTCGTCGTACGACGTGATCGCGCGCATCTCGGGTGGTGGCCCCTCGGGTCAGGCCGGCGCACTCCGTCTCGGAATCGCCCGTGCCCTCAACGAGATCGACACGGAGAACAACCGTCCCGCTCTCAAGAAGGCTGGCTTCCTCTCACGCGATGCTCGCATCAAGGAGCGCAAGAAGGCTGGTCTCAAGAAGGCCCGCAAGGCTCCTCAGTACTCGAAGCGTTAATCGGCTTCACCGCGATGTCGCGTCTCTTCGGGACCGATGGCGTCCGTGGGCTGGCGAATGCCGAGCTCACGGCCGACCTCGCGTTGCACCTCGCCCAAGCGGCGTCACAGGTGCTGACCCAGGGACGCCACGCGGACGAGGTTCGTGCCGAGGGACGAAAGCCTCGTGCGATCGTCGCTCGCGACCCTCGCATCTCGGGTGAATTCCTCACCGCCGCTGTGTCGGCGGGACTTGCAAGCTCCGGTATCGACGTTCTCGATGCCGGAGTTTTGCCTACCCCCGCAACCGCTTTCCTCGTGAGCGACATCAACGCTGACTTCGGTGTGATGATTTCTGCGTCGCACAACAAGGCTCCGGACAACGGAATCAAGTTCTTCTCGTTCGGTGGAACCAAACTTCCCGACGAGGTCGAGGACCGCATCGAGCTGGCGCTTGAGGGACCACGTCTTTTGCCGACAGGTGCCGGTGTCGGGCGTATTCGACGTTTCGCCGATGCCGAGGACCGTTACATCCTGCACCTGCTGGCGACACTGGACGTATCGCTCGAGGGGCTTCACGTCGTTATCGATTGCGCGAACGGCGCTGCGGCGGGAATTTCGCCCCGTGCGTTCAAGGACGCCGGCGCGACCATCACCGTGATCGGTTCCGACCCCGACGGCCTGAACATCAACGAGGGCTGTGGGTCGACCGATCTTGCACTGCTTCAGCAGACCGTGCTCGAAACGGGTGCCGACCTGGGTATCGCCCATGACGGAGACGCGGATCGCTGTCTCGCGGTCGACGCGAACGGTAACATCATCGACGGTGACCACCTCATGGCCATTGTTGCCGTATCGATGAAGAACCGTGGGCTCTTGACCCATAACACCCTGGTTGCCACCGTGATGAGCAACCTTGGACTTGAGTTGGCCATGGAAGCCAACGGCATCGACCTCGTCCGCACGGCGGTTGGAGACCGTTACGTGCTCGACGAGATGGAATCGACCGGGTTCGTCCTCGGCGGTGAACAGTCGGGACACATCATTTTCCGTGAGCACTCGACAACTGGTGATGGCCTGTTGACGGGACTGCAGGTCGCCGCCGAAATGGCGCGAAGCGGAAAGACTCTCGCCGAGCTGGCACTGGTCATGACGGCACTTCCGCAAATCCTCGTCAACGTGAAGAACGTCAACCTGTCGGCTCTCGCCGGAAATGTCGAAATCTCCGCGCTCGTCGCCGAACTTGAAGCCGAATTGGGGGACACGGGACGCATCCTGTTGCGCCCGTCGGGAACCGAGCCCTTGGTTCGAATCATGGTCGAGGCCGCATCGCAGGAACGTGCCGAGGACGTCGCGCATCGCATCGCCGCGCTCGTCACCGAACGCCTCGGCCTCTAGATCTTGCGGAGCGACACCGTAGACACGGTGTGATCTCGCTCTTTACGCAACACCAGGGTTGCGCGTGCACGCGTCGGTGCGATGTTCTCGACCAGGTTGGGTTCATTGACGGTGTTCCAGAACCCCAATGCGATGTCAGTCGCCTCGTCGTCGGTGAGGTTCGCGTAGCGGTGGAAGTAGGAATCCTCGCGGGCAAACGCACCCGATTTCAATTGACGGAAGCGGTCGAGGTACCAACTCTTGATGTCTTCGGTGTCAGCATCGACATAGATTCCGAAGTCGAATAGGTCGGACAGGGCGAGTTCTTGTCCCAGCGTGGGGGGCTGTAGGACGTTGAGGCCTTCGATGATGAGGATGTCGGGCCGTGTCACCACAATGTGGTCGTCCGAAACAATGTCGTACGACAAATGCGAATACACCGGTGCGGTGACTTCGGTGGCGCCCGACTTGATTTGTGTGACGAACTCGATCAGCGATCGACGGTCGTATGACTCGGGGAATCCCTTGCGGTGACTGATACCGCGCTTCTCCAGTTCCGCATTGGAATAAAGAAACCCGTCCGTCGTCACCAGCGCAATGTTGGGTGTTTCGGGGTCGCGCGACAACAATTCGCGCAGCAGTCGCGACACCGTCGACTTACCAACCGCAACTGAGCCGGCAACCCCGATGACGAAAGGTGTGTGGGTGTTCGACAAGCCGAGAAAGTTCGACGTCACCGCATGCGTTTCACGAGCCGCCTTGGCGTACAGAGACAGCAGACGCGTCAACGGGATGTAAATCGAGTCCACTTCGTCCAAATCGAGCGCGTCTCCGAGCCCGCGAAGACGGTTCACCTCTGCTTCGGTGAGCGGATTACCGAGCGACGACGCCAATTCGGACCACCGTTCGCGAGGAATCTCGTGGAACGGGGTCAGCGGGGCGTGACTGTCCGACATCGCCTCAACGATACCCCGAGCGAGGTGCTCGCCTAGACTGTAGGCATGTGCGGAATCGTTGGTTATGTCGGACCCCGCGGCTCTGAAGCCGTTCTTCTCGGCGGTCTTGGCCGATTGGAATACCGCGGATATGACTCCGCCGGCATCGCGATCATCTCTGATGGACTCGAATCCCGCAAGCGCGCTGGCAAGCTTCAGGAATTGCGTGACGAACTCGTTGCTAACCCGCTGCACGACGGCCACACGGGAATTGGCCACACTCGGTGGGCGACGCACGGTGCACCGAACGACGTTAACGCTCACCCGCACATCGCGGATGACGGCAAACTCGCGCTGATTCACAACGGAATCATCGAAAACTTCTCCGAACTCAAGGCTGAACTGCTCGCCGAAGGATACGAATTCACGAGTGAGACGGACTCGGAGGTCGCTGCACACCTTGTTGCACGCGCCTACCACCAGACCAACAACCTCACCGAGGCTCTTCGGGCCGTCGTGAATCGCCTGGACGGCGCATTCACTCTGCTGGTTGTCCACGAAAATGAGCCGAACGTCGTCGTTGGCGCTCGCCGCAACTCCCCGCTCGTCATTGGCTTGGGCGAAGGCGAAAACTTCCTCGGCAGTGACGTCGCCGCGTTTGTCGAATTCACTCGCAACGCGTTGGCAATTGGCCAGGACCAGATCGTGACGATTACCCGTGACGCGGTGTCCGTCATCGACTTTGACGGCAACAGCGTTCAGCCCGAGCCGTTCGAGGTCACGTGGGACGCGTCCGCCGCGACCAAGGGTGGCTGGCCTTCGTTCATGGCCAAGGAAATCAGCGAAGAGCCCCAAGCCGTCGCGGACACCATTCGTGGTCGCATCAAGGACGGAATCGTCCATATTGACGGCTTCGACCCCAAGGCGCTCGCGGGCATCGAACGCATCATTGTGTTGGGCTGCGGAACCGCCGCGTATTCGGGTCTCGTCGGCAAGTACGCGATCGAACAGTGGGCGCGAATCCCTGTCGATGTCGAATTGAGCCACGAATTTCGTTACCGCGAGCCCGTGCTCGGCCCGAACACGCTCGTCGTGTCGGTGTCCCAGTCGGGTGAAACTATGGACACGCTCATGGCGGTCAAGTACGCCCGTGAAATCGGCGCACGCACGCTGTCCATCTGCAACACACAGGGCGCGACGATTCCCCGCGAGAGCGACGACATCATTTACACCCACGCTGGACCCGAGGTGGCCGTTGCGTCGACCAAGGCGTTCGTCGCACAGGTCACCGCGCTGTATCTCCTGGGACTCGCGATTGGCCAAGCAAACGGCAAGGGCGACCCGGCCGCACTCGCCACCGTCGTCCGGGACCTCGAAGCGACGCCGACGCTGATCGAAACCGTTTTGCAACAGGGTGAGCGCATCAAGTCGATGGCGAAGTGGATGGCGGACACGCAGGCAATCCTGTTACTCGGCCGCCACGTCGGCTTCCCAATTGCGCTGGAAGGCGCTCTCAAGCTCAAAGAACTTGCGTACATCCACGCGGAAGGTTTTGCGGCTGGCGAGTTGAAGCACGGTCCCATCGCGCTCATCGAGCCTGGCCAAGTTGTTTTCGTCATCGTGCCCAGCCCGAGAGACCCCAACTCGCTGCACCCCAAGGTTGTGTCGAACATTCAGGAAATTCGTGCACGCGGCGCGCGCGTCATTGCGATTGCAGAACAGGGAGACGCGGCGGTGTTGCCGTTCGCTGATGAGGTTATTCCAATCCCGCTCGCGTCGTCGTTCATCGAACCGATTCTCGCGGTCGTTCCATTGCACATTTTCGCTATGGAACTCGCGGCAGCGAAGGGCCTCGACGTCGACCAGCCTCGAAACCTCGCCAAGTCCGTCACGGTGGAATAGCCATGGCGATCGTCGGACACGGCATCGACATTGTGGATGTAACTCGTTTCGGCGAGAAACTCGAGCGAACGCCCGCGTTGCGTAACCGGCTCTTCACGGCTGCTGAGCAAGCCATGCCTCTCGAATCCATGGCTGCTCGCTTTGCCGCAAAGGAGGCGCTCATCAAGGCGCTCGGCGGAAGCAGCGACTTTCGTTTTGTTGACGTCGAAATTCCGCGCGGAAATGGTCGACCCGAATTCAGTTTGAGTGGCGATATTGCGGATGCCGTTGAACATCTGGGAATTCACCTGCACCTGTCGATCAGCCACGACGGTCACATGGCCGTCGCCAGTGTCGTTGCGGAGTCGCGATGACAACCCCGATGCGCCGCGCGCTGATTCACAACAACACCATTTCGGTGAACGTTGAATTGTTGCGGACTCTCGCGCCTGCGGACCACACGCTCGTCGTCGTCAAGGCGAACGGTTACGGGCACGGCGCGGCGACTGCGGCGCGTGCCGCCCTCGATGGTGGAGCGGACTGGCTTGGCGTAGCTGACGTCACCGAAGCGTTGGAACTTCGTTCGGCCGGCATTGCGTCACCGGTGCTGGCGTGGTTGCACGCGCCGGACGAGGATTTTCGCGCGGCAGCCGAAGCGGGAATCACCATTGGTGCATCGACGCTCGCGCACCTTGACGCGATCGCGATGTGTGAAACGCCTTCCGTTCACCTCAAGGTCGATACGGGTCTTGGCCGCAATGGTTCCGGGCGTGACGACACTCCCGGTTTCATCGAACGAGCGGCCGAGTTGCACCACGCTGGACGAATCCGAGTCGAGGGGCTGATGTCCCACTGCTCTGGTACGAGCCGTGAGGCTGACACGTCGCAAGCCGAGGAATTCGAGTCCGTCCTCGCTGATCTTCGTGGCCGTGGTGTCGACCCCGAGTTTCGTCACCTGGCAGCGACAGCAGCGGCGATTGACCACCCGTCTCTGCGGTACTCGATGGTTCGGTTTGGAATCGCGGCCTACGGTCTTGCCCCCGCCGACCACCTTCGATTCATCGGCGTTCGACCTGCCATGCGTCTTGAATCCAACGTCATCCTCACGAAGCACCTGCGCGCTGGCGATGGGGTCTCATACAACCACTTGTGGCGTGCTGACGAGGGTACGACCGTCGCGCTCGTCCCGCTGGGGTACGCGGACGGACTTCCTCGGTCCGCGACGGGCCGCGCCTCCGTTGCAATCAACGGAGAGCGATTCCCGATTGTCGGGCGCATCGCGATGGACCAGATTGTCGTCAATGTCGGTGACGCGCGCGTCAATGTCGGGGATGTCGTCTCGGTCTGGGGTGACACAGCAGACGGAACCCCGCATCCAGACGAATGGGCTGACTGGGCTGACACCATCGGCTACGAGATTGTCACTCGCCTCGGACACCGTGTCGTGAGGATCCCTGCCTGATGTTCGCCATCGCCACAGCCGATGAGATGGACCGATTGGGCAGAATCGTCGCTCGGCACCTTCGTGCTGGCGACGTCGTGTGCCTGACGGGCGAATTGGGCGCGGGAAAAACCACGCTGACCCGTGGACTCGGCGCCGAACTCGCGGTTCGCGGCACCGTCACGAGTCCGACGTTCGTTTTGGCGCGCACGCACCCGCGAGCCGACGGAGTTCCCCTCGTTCACGTCGACGCGTATCGACTGAGTAACGCGGTTGAACTCGAGGACCTCGACCTCGACTGGGAAAACTCGATTACGGTCGTCGAGTGGGGACGGGACATGATCGACACGATCGTCGACGAATGGCTAGAACTGGTCATCGAACGTTCCAACTCGGCTGATGACGAGACGCGCACGGTGACACTGCACGCGCACGGCCCTCGCGGGATGGACCTTGCTGACCAGATCGGTCGGTCCTGGGAATGAATCTTCTTGTCATCGATACGTCAACAGGTACCAGTGTTGCGATAGTAGATAACGACAACGTCATCGCGGAACGAACCGTCGCGGAAACGCGCAGTCACGCAGAAGTCGTCGGGAGACTGCTGTTCGAAGTTCTCTCAGAGGCCGAGGTCGGGATTGATGGAGTTGTCGCGGGACTTGGACCAGGCCCGTTCACAGGGCTTCGTGTGGGAATCGCTGCGGCTATCGCCTTTGCGAACGCCCGTGCACTGCAGGTTTACGGCGTGCCCAGCCACGATGTCGGGCTACTGCATGACGACCCTGTGACCATCGTGACGGATGCTCGCCGCAAAGAATGGGCGTGGACGAGTTATGTGAATGGCCGAGTCGTGCATGGTCCCGCATTAGTGCCCATTGCTGAACTTGATTCCTTGCCCGCGCTCGGAACGCATCCCGCACGTCACATCGAGTCCATCTCGGCGGGCGAGTTGGGGCGTGCCGCGGCAATGAGAATTCAGCGCGGAGATGACCTGTCGAACCTGACCCCGCTGTATCTTCGCGCACCCGACGCGACGCCGAGCAACGGACCCAAGCGAGTGAGCCAATGATTACCCGCGCTGCGACTCTGGACGACGTCACTGAAGTACTCGCCCTCGAACGGGCTATTTTTCCCGAGGACGCGTGGTCAGCAGAGATGCTCGCGGAAGGCTTTGCGAGCGTGTACGGACACTATGTCGTTGTTGAGCAGGACGGAGCCATCATCGCCTACGCAGGTGCGCATCACCTTCCCGGTGACGAGATTGCGGACATCCACACGATCGCGGTGGCTGCCGGCGTTCGAGGAAACGGACTCGGCGCAGAATTGTTTGACGACCTGGTGTCGTGGTGTTCGGCTGACGGTGCGGCTCGAATCTTGTTGGAGGTTCGCGCCGACAATCTGGTCGCGCAAAACCTCTATCAATCCCGCGGATTCCAGACGATTGCTGTTCGCCCCGCGTATTACCAGCCGGCGGGTATCGATGCCCTCGTGATGGAAAAGGTGGTGGTGTGATGCGCGAGCCCCTTGTGCTCGGAATCGAATCGAGTTGCGACGAAACCGGTGTCGGAATTGTCCGAGGCAGAACACTTCTCGCCAACGTCATCGCGTCGAGCATGGATGAGCACGCGGTCTTTGGCGGGGTAGTCCCTGAAATCGCCGCGCGTGCCCACCTTGAAGCCCTTCGGGGAACGCTCAATGAAGCGATAGCCACTGCAGGAGTGACGTACTCGGACATCGACGCGATCGCTGTCGCCACCGGTCCGGGACTAGCCGGTGCACTGATGGTCGGAGTCGGTGCCGCCAAGGCGCTCGCCGTATCGCTCGGTGTCCCGATTTACGGGGTGAACCATCTGGTGGGTCACGTTGGCGCTGACCGTCTGCGCGAAGACGGCGGCGAGATCGAACTGCCGACCATTGCTCTGCTTGTCAGCGGCGGTCACACCTCGCTCTTGCTCGTTCGGGATCTCGTGACCGACGTGCACCTTGTGGGCGAGACGATTGATGACGCGGCCGGCGAGGCGTTCGACAAAGTGGCGCGGCTGCTGTCGCTGCCTTATCCCGGCGGACCCCACATCGATCGAGTCGCAGAGCAGGGCAACCCGGCCGCCATCCGCTTCCCGCGCGGCCTTACTCTGCCCAAAGACATGGAGAAGCATCGCTACGACTTTTCGTTCTCGGGGCTCAAGACCGCCGTAGCGCGTCACGTTGAAACCCACGGCACCGACGGGTTGGCCGACATCGCCGCCAGCTTCCGTGAAGCGGTCGCCGACGTACTGACCCGAAAAGCCGTCGACGCATGCGTCGAACACAATGTGCCGCGCTTGCTGTTAGGCGGGGGAGTTGCTGCGAATGCACGCATCCGGCAACTCGCTGCCGAGCGTTGCGCTGAACACGACATCGAACTTCGCGTTCCGCCACTGTCTTTGTGCACGGACAACGGCGCAATGATCGCCGCTCTCGGCGCTCACCTCGTCGAACGGGGGGTCACACCATCCGACATTGATTTCGCGGTTGACTCGACCCTGCCGGTCGAAACAGTTTCGGTCTAGACCCGTTCCGCCAGAATCGCGACGCGACCGTTCGGTCCACGCGTCAGAATGAGCGTCGCCGTCAATTTTCCCGCCAACTTCAACTTCGTTCGGAACTCAGCGGGATCCACGTCGACCCCGCGCTTCTTGATTTCCAGCGTACCGATGCCGAGTTCACGCATCCGAGCGGCAATTGTTCGTTGGTCGAGTGGAAGCACTTCGCGCACACGAAACAGCTGGGCGAACGGCGTCGGCTTGCCTGTGTTGTTGGACAGGTAGGCGATCTGGTCGGCGATGAGGGTTGCGCCAAGTTCCGACGCCAGCTTCCCCAGCAATTGCGCGCGAAGTACGGAGCCACACGGGTCGTACAGGTACTCGCCGATTTCGTCCAGGGATACCGCAGTGTCGGGCTCGCTCGCGACCATCTCGTGGCTTTCACCGTCGCCGAGGACAAGTGCACTTCGCCGAATTCCTGGGCGAGCGAGTTTCCCTGTCCAGACGATGCATTCCACGGTGTCGCCGCGCTCTTCTATCCACTGGCATTCCGCATCCGCTGGCAGGATTCCCTGGTCAATCGCGGGGGACAGTTTGATCCCCGACGACTTGGTCGCGGCGATCTCGAAAACCCACGACAGGCTGGGTGACCAGTCGGCGGGGTTAGACAAGCGCTTAGACGATGACCGGCGCGCAGGGTCGAACCACAGTGCGTCGAAATTGGAAAGGTCGACCGACTCGGCGTCGCCATGGATCACATCAGCGTTGTCAAATGGGGCGAGGTTGTATGTTGCGATGGCGGCGGTGACCTCGTCGCGGTCAACCGCGGTGACGCGAACGCCCAACCCCGCAAGCGCGAGGGCGTCCCCGCCGATGCCGCAGCCTAAATCCGCGACGTGCGCGACTTTCGCGTCGCGGAATCGCGCTGCGTGCCGAGCCGCAACCGAAAGTCGCGTCGCTTGTTGAAGTCCGTCCTCGGTGAAGAACATTCGACTAGCGAATTCGCCAAACTTGCCGGCGGCCTTGGTGCGAAGGCGCTGTTGCAACAGCACAACACTCGTCATCTCGGCCGAAAGCCCGCGCTTGCGCAGCGCGGAGACATTCTGGACAACGTTCGCCTTGGACTCAATCGGAGGCAGGGTCGCGAGAACCTCGACCGCCTCAGGCGTGAAGAGCAGTTCGACGTCGTCCCTTTTCACCTTTCTATTGTCGCAGTCGACAAGGCTGGCACTCACTTTGCGAGAGTGCTAACTCTCGCGATACACTGGAAACCGCACACTGTGTGCGTAACTGTAGCCCTACGAAGGAAGAGGTCAACCGTGTCGGTCGCAATCAAGCCGCTCGAAGATCGCATTGTCATCCAGCAGCTCGCTGCTGAGCAGGTCACCACGTCGGGAATCATCATCCCCGACTCGGCCAAAGAAAAGCCCCAAGAGGGAACCGTCGTTGCCGTCGGCCCCGGCCGCATCGACGACAACGGGAACCGCGTTCCCCTCGATGTCGCAATCGGAGATGTCGTTCTCTACTCGCGCTACGGCGGAACCGAGGTGAAGTACGACGGCGTCGAGTACCTCGTGCTCTCGGCCCGTGACATCCTCGCTATCGTGCAGCG
>JBJOQU010000107.1:0-5518 GCA_046049745.1 Actinomycetota bacterium
GTCGGCATCTGGACCGACGCACAGGAAGCCGGCTGGAAACGCGTCGTCGATTTCATCCACACCCAGGGCGTCGCCGCCGGTATTCAACTGGCTCATGCCGGGCGAAAGGCGTCAACCGCCCCGGGTTGGGGAGCAGATTACGAGAACAGTGCTTCACCGGAACAAGGAGGCTGGCAGTCCGTCGGGCCGTCGACTCTCTCGTTCAACGGTTATGCCGCGCCCGTTGCGCTGGATGTCGCTGGCATTGACCAGACGGTCAAGGATTGGGCGGACGCCGCACAGCGGGCACTTCGCGCCGGCTTTGACGTGCTCGAAATTCACGCAGCACACGGATATCTGCTTCACCAGTTCCTGTCCCCCATCGCCAACGATCGCACGGATGAATACGGCGGTTCGCTGGAGAACCGCGCACGGCTCTTGCTGCGCATCGTTCGAGCAGTTCGCAAAGTTGCCGGCGAAAACGTTCCACTGTTCGTGCGCGTCAGCGCGACCGACTGGACTCCCGAAGGGCTACAGCCCGAAGAAGTCGAACAAGTCGCCGCATGGGCTCACGAGGCGGGTGCCGACCTCATCGACACCTCAACCGGCGGGATCCAGTCCGGAATTCCCATCCCGACAGGCCCTGGCTACCAGGTGAAATTCGCCACCGGCATCAAGCGCACAGCCGAGGTCCCCGTGAACGCGGTGGGACAGATCACCGACCCGCACCAGGCGAACGAGATCGTCGAGACGGGTCAAGCCGACGCCGTCATGCTGGGCCGTGAACTCATGCGCGACCCGCACTTCGCACTTCGTGCGTCAGCCGCCCTCGGCTACAAACTGCCGTATTGGCCAGAGCAGTACGAGCGCGCGCAGCCCTAACGGCCGAAATTGACTTCGTCGAGGCGAGGAGGGTTCGCTCCTTCTCGCTGAACCGTGATGGCAGCGCACTGAAGCGCTTCGTGGACGATGGAGGACAGCGTTTCGTCGGTCAGCATGTGGAGGGCGCCGCGGTGTGAGACTTCGAGCATCTCGCGGTGATACAGCGAGGCGACCAGGCCAGCCATGAAAGAATCGCCCGCACCAATGGTGTCCGCAACGGTCACCGTTGGCGCGATGTGCTCGGACACCGAATCATCGCTGGTCACAACAGTTGCTCCGCTACCGCCGGCGGTCACGACGACGAACGCCGGCCCCATGATGGCCCACGCACGAGCGGTTTCCACGGGTGTGCGATTCGGGTACAGCCATTCAAGGTCTTCATCCGATGCCTTGATGATGTCGGCAAGGCGCACATAGCCTTCGACGATTCGCACGGCGTCGGCGCGATCGCCCATCAGAGCCGGCCGCGAATTGGGGTCGTATGTGACGAGACTCGTTGCTCGCAATTGCGCGATGGCATCGAGAACGTGTGCGCCACCTGGCGCGAGAACAGCGCCGATCGAGCCCGTGTGAACGGCTTTGGGCGTGAAATCGATGTCGTCTGACCAGTCCCACTCGATATCGAACACATAGCTGGCAGCGCCATCCGCTCCGATCGTCGCTGTCGCCGTTGATGTTCGCGATGCACCACGCGAGTTCGGGGTCAACGCGACGTTGGAGCCGCTGGTGTGTGCATCAATCAGTGCACCACGTTCGTCCTGCGCGAAGCGTGTGGACAGGGCAGTGGAAACTCCGAGTCGAGATGCCCCGACGGCCACGTTCATCGGTGAACCACCGGCGTGCGCGTGCTCGCCGTCCGCACGGCGAACCACATCAATGAGGGCTTCGCCGATAGCGAGCAGAACAGGGGAATCCGACGTCATTCGACCAGATTAGCGGCGACGTGTTGCGTCTTGCACTTCGCCGATCAACTCTTCAATGATGTCTTCGAGGAACAGAACGCCGACCGTGTCGCCGTCGGCGTCAAAGACGCGAGCGATGTGTGCGCCGGTGCGACGGAGTTGTGCGAGAGCGTCCTCGAGGTCGAGTCCTCGGTATAGCGACGTCAGTTGGCGGATGCGCTTGGCGGGAATCGGGTCGTCGTTGTCGCGGCCGATGACGTCCTTGAGATGGATGTACCCCGTCGGTTCGCCCGACTCGTCGAGAAGCACGTAACGGCTAAACCCTCGTTGTGCGACTTCGCGTTCGACGTCGGTTGGTGTTGCGCCTTCGCGCAGTGACACGATGTCCGCGATCGGAACAGTGATGTCGTGAACCTTTTTGGATGTGAACTCGATGGTTGCCGACACCGCGCCAGCACGGTCATCGAACATGCCCTCTTTTTGTGACTGTTGAACGATCGTGGCCATCTCATCGAGAGTAAACACCGACTGAGCCTCGTCTTTGGGTTCGAACCCGCTCAGCCGAACGAGCCCATTCGCCATCGCGTTCAACACAAAAATGAAAGGCTTGAAGACGAACGCGACACCCATCAGCGCTGGGGCAAGGATAAGAACCGCGCGGTCTGGCACTGAGAATGCAATGTTCTTCGGGACCATTTCACCAACGACAACGTGCAATACCGTGACGATGAGAATGGTTAGCACCAGGGCGATTGCGGAAATCGAATCCCCCGAGAGTGGAAGTCCGTGCAACACCTCGTCGAATAAGTGGTGAATCGCGGGTTCCGAGACTCCGAGGATGAGCAGGGAGCAGACCGTGATGCCCAGCTGCGAGGTCGCCAGCATCAAGGACGCCTTTTCCATCGCGCTCAACGCCAGTTTTGCGGACCACGAACCTGCTTCGGCTCGAGGTTCGATTTGGCTGCGGCGAGCCGCCACAACAGCGAACTCGGCACCGACGAAGAAGGCGTTGATGAGTAAGAGGACACCGAGCCAGCCGATTCCTGAATAATCAGTCATCGCTTACCTCCGTCTCGGTGAACCGCACGCGGTCGATGCGACGACCGTCCATGCGCTCAACGACGAAAACGCCGCCGCACGCCTCGAGAGACTGTCCGGCTTCAGGAATGTGTCCCCATTCGGCGAGGAGATACCCGCCAATGGTTTCCCACGGTCCGTCTTCCGGAACGTTGATTCCGGTGCGCTCGCGCAATTCGTCCGGTCGAAGCGACGCGGGGAACGTCAGCGAATCCTTACCCTTGATGACGTCGGCCTTGGCGCGGTCGTGTTCGTCGCTGACTTCGCCGATCAGTTCTTCAATGAGGTCTTCGAGGGTCGCGATTCCCGCGGTCCCGCCATACTCGTCGACGACGAGAGACATTTGATATCCGCGGGTGCGAAGTTCTCCCAGGAGCACATCGAGTTGCATCGTCTCGGGAACGCGAAGCGCCTCGGTTTGGAGTGCTCCGGCGGGGACCTCGGCACGACGTTCGCGAGGAACTGCAACCGCCTGCTTGACGTGGACGATGCCCACGACGTCGTCGGCGTCCTCGTCGATGACGGGGAATCGCGAGAAACCCGTCTTTCGCGCCAGAGCAATGATGTCGTCGGCGGATTCGCCCACCTTGATGGTGGCGACACGGGTTCGCGGCGTCATGATGTCCTGCGCTTGGTGCTCGGCAAACGACAGCGCCTTACCCAGCAGGGTTGCCGTGTCCTCTTCGAGCCCGCCGTGCATCGACGAGTGGCGAACTGCTGACGCGAGTTCCTCGGCGGTGCGCGCGGACGACAACTCTTCTTTCGGCTCAACTCCGAACATGCGAACGAGCGCGTTTGCTGATTTCACCAGCAACCAGATAAACGGGTTGAACAACCACGTGAATGCCAATTGGAAAGGTGCAACAACCTTGATGACTCGGCGCGGAGCCGACAGCGCCAGGTTCTTGGGGTACAACTCGCCAATGATCATCGACAGCACCGTCGCGATCGTGACCGACGTGACCAGACTCACGATTGGCGCGGCACCCGCCGGGATCCCCCACGAGACGAAGACGGGTTCAATCATCGAGGTGATCGCGGGTTCCATCGTCCAACCCGTGAGCAACGTCGTCAGGGTGATTCCGAGTTGCGCCGAAGACAAATGAGTGGACGTTCGCGTGAGCGCCTTGATTCCGGACGAAAAACCGCTCTCGCCGGCTGCGCGACGAGCCTCGAGGTCACTGCGGTCGAGAGTGACGAGAGCGAACTCGGAAGCGACGAAGAAACCGGTTCCGATGGTCAACACCACACCGAGAAGAATGAACAACCAGTCCGTCACGCGGCACCGCCCACTACAGCGCAGTCGCGTGACTCGAAACTATGGCCACCGTCCATGGAACCAGCATAACTTGCGCAACGCCCGCCACGCTGGCACATCGCCCGCCCGTCACTGGGTAGGCTGGCTTCTGGCGGATTACCACCGCCACCAAAGCTCTCACATACGAGGTGACAAGAAGCAGTGTCCAACGACGGTTCGACTGACTCTCCCGCATCCGACGACTTCGGAGCCAATGGCTGGCTCGTCGAAGAGATGTATGAATCGTGGGTCAAAGACCCAGCATCCGTGGATGCGTCGTGGATCCCGACCTTGCAGACGTACGCGTCGCGCATCGGCGCAGCGGTGACGGCTCCCGCTGTCGCTCCAACAACCCCCGTTGAACTCGCGCCCGAGGCGCCGCTTGCAGGAGAGAACATCACGGGACCGATTTCGCCGGTTCAGCCCGCTGCTCGCACAACGTCAGTCGCACCCGCGAGCGCCCCGATCCCCGCTCAGGCTCCGACCGCATCGCGCCCGTCGGAGGAAACCACTGAATCAGTCGTCACTCCGCTCAAGGGAATGGCAAAGGCGCTGGCATCCAACATGGACACGTCGATTTCGGTTCCGACCGCGACGAGTGTCCGCACGATCCCCGCGAAATTGATGATCGACAATCGCATCGTCATCAACAACCACCTGCGGCGTACGCGCGGTGGCAAGGTGTCATTCACCCACATCATCGGGTGGGCGATGATTCGTGCGCTCAAGCAGTTCCCCTCGCAGAACGTGTTCTACGACGAGCCCGAGGGCACCCCGTCGCTCGTCGTTCCTGCGCACATCAACCTCGGTCTGGCGATCGACGTCCCCAAGGCGGACGGAACCCGTGCGCTTCTTGTTCCCGGAATCAAGAAGGCCGAGCAGATGTCCTTCGCGGACTTCCTTGACGCTTACGAGGACGTTGTCGCACGCGCCCGTGCCAACAAGTTGTCCCCTGACGACTTTTCGGGCAACACGGTTTCGTTGACTAACCCTGGTGGAATCGGCACCGTTCACTCGGTCCCCCGCCTGATGAAGGGCCAGGGCTGCATTGTCGGTGCTGGTGCGCTGGATTACCCCGCTGAATTCCAGGGCTCGGCCGAGAAGGTTCTGTACGACCTCGGTATCTCGAAGACCATCACCCTGACGTCGACTTATGACCACCGTGTCATCCAGGGCGCCGGTTCTGGCGAGTTCCTCAAGATCGTTCACGAACTACTCATCGGCGACAACGACTTCTACGAAGACATCTTCGCCGCGCTGCGAATCCCGTACAAGCCGATTCGTTGGTCGCAGGACATCAAGGTCGACGACTCGGATGCGATCAACAAGACCGCGCGTGTTCAGGAACTCGTCGACGCGTTCCGCGTTCGCGGTCACCGCA
>JBJOQU010000108.1:0-6243 GCA_046049745.1 Actinomycetota bacterium
TACGAGGCGATGGGCATTGACATGGGGACTCAGGTTGCTCCTGAAGAGGTCGCCAGTACGGTTCAAGAGGTCTCGAGTGTCGTTGCCTCGGTAGCTTTGGTTTCCGCGGCGGCAGCGGCTACGGCCGCCGTAGCGAGTGCCGCGTCGGCCGCGAGTGTGGCCGCTGCGGCTGGGGCTTCGGCCTCTGCGGCTGGTTCGGCCGCATCTGCAGGTGGTGCCGCGAGCAATTCTTCTGCTGGTGCGCGCACGGCGACGCCGGGTGGATCGAGCAGTGCAGGTGGTTCGTCCTCGGGTGGCGGTTCCTCGTCGGGTGGCGCCCGCGGTGGGTCGACGTCCAGTGGTTCCTCGTCAGGTGGATCAAGCGGATCCGGCAGTTCCAGCAACTCGTCGAACAGTTCGGGTGGATCGGGCAGCGCCGGTGGCGACGGAGACGGCGATTCGGCCGACTACGGAAGCCTCGAGGCCGAACACGATGACTTCACCGTCGACAAGGTTGCGTGGGGCGACGCACTCGCGTGGTGGTCTGTCCCGTTCATGACGGTCCTGGACCGCATCTCGGTCGCGGCGACGGAATACACCTCGCGCGTCTCTCCCGTTTTGTCACGCATCATCAACGATGGCGCTTACCTTCGCGCGATGGTCGGTGGTGGGATGGCGATTCCTTACGCAATCGCCATTGTCCTTGGCGCAATATCTGTCGATTCGTCTGCGGAAAGCCTCGCTGCCGCGGGAAGTGTGGGCGCTCTCTCCATCATCCTCATTCTCGGAACTCTTGACGCACTCGCTGGTCTTCTCGGAATCATTTCGTTCACCGTGGTTTCTGTGTCCATGTTCGGCATCAACGGCCTCGGCGACATCCGCTACTTGCTGGCAATGTTCATCGCCGGATTCGCGCCCATCATCCTGTCGACGACATTCCGCAAGATTCGTCGCCCCGCTGCCGAATCATTGAGCGATGTGTGGGAGCGCGTCATTGACGTGTTCATGATCGCATTCGTCGCGTCGCTGACGACACTGTCTGTCGTCGGCGGCATCTCCGCATTCGCCGGGGCAACCGTCCCTCTCGCAGACAATGCCAAAAACCTCGTCTTCGTCATCACTGGTGTTGCTCTCGGTCGCATTCTTCTCGAAGAATTGGCAGCCCGCTCGTTCTCGGCTCGACTCGACCGCATCAACCCGACCGAGGTTTCCGGCCCCGGAATGCTGCAGCAGTGGATTTCGCTGGTGTTCAAGTACGTGGTGCTGGTCGTCATGATCGGCGACATGGTCGGCTGGGGCTGGTGGCTCTGGACGGGTGCGCTCATCATGTTCGTCCCGGGAATCATGGGCATGACGCTTCCAGAACTGCCCAAGTCCAAGATTCTCACGCAACTCATCCCCGGCGGTTTGGCGGCACTGCTCCTAGCCACCCTCCTCTCGTCCTGGTCGGGCGACATTGTTGGCGCCATCTTCGAAGGCTCAGACATGTACGGTCCGCTCTCGTTCCTGCTCGTGCCCCTCCCTGTGATCATCGTTGCGATTGTCGGAATGTTCGCCGATGGAAGCGACAAGTGGTACATCGAACGCAACCTGAAGTGGGTGTACGTCATCGGTGGAATCGGAGTGTTTGTCTCCACCGTGTGGGCAACCGACTTCGTCGGCCAGATCTTCGGTTAACGACCCTTTCCAAGTCGGGGACAAAGTCCCTTGGGGAATGCTGGGTTGCGGGCGTATCGTGACAACTAGAGCCACCCATTCGGCTCGTCAAAGGAGGTTGACGTGAAGGTCAACGGAAAAGTCATCGTCGTCACTGGAGCCGGAAGTGGCATGGGACGCGAACTCACGCTCGAACTCGTTCGACGCGGCGCAATTGTTGCCGCCGTCGATTTCCGTGCGGAAACTCTTGACGAGACGGTCGCCCTCGCGGAGAAACTCGGTGGGAAAGTTTCCGCCCACGCACTCGACGTTTCCGACTTGGCCAAGGTCGCAGCACTTCCCGCGGCCGTGAGAAAAGCAGTCGGACCAGTTGACGGTCTGATTAACAACGCTGGAATCATCCAGCCCTTCGTTCACGTCGACGACCTTGACTGGAAATCGATCGAGCAAGTCATGGCCGTCAACTTCTTTGGACCTGTTGCTCTCGTCAAGGCGTTCCTGCCGGGGCTCAAGAAGCGCCCCGAGGCTCACATCCTCAACGTCTCGTCGATGGGCGCCTATGCCCCTGTTCCAGGACAAACGGTCTACGGCGCTTCCAAGGCGGCCATCAAACTCTTCACTGAAGGTTTGCGCTCTGAATTGCTGGAAACCAACGTTGGCGTCTCCATCGTCTTCCCCGGTTCGATTGCGACGAACATTGCGGCCAACTCAGGAATGGCCAACATGACGGTCGATTCCGCCGAGGCAGCGAAGTTCAAAACCACCCCCGCGCCCGTCGCTGCCAAGGCGATGGTCGATGCGATGGAATCGAACAACCCCCGAATCACCATCGGTTCGGATGCGACGATGATGGACCGCCTCTCACGTCTCAACCCCGTGATGGCCGCGAACATCATCTACAAGCAGATGAAGTCGCTGCTGGGCTAACGGGTGAGATAGCCCCAGTGTGACTTAATCGCGCGCATGAAGTCGGTTGGTCGCTCTTCGTGCGGAAGGTGACCAGAATCTGAAACGATTTCCAGCATGCTTCCGGGGATCAGTGAATTCAACTTCACAGTGTCGCTGGTGGGAACGACGGTGTCGGCATCTCCCGTGATGAGCAACACCGGCATCGTGAGCGAATCAAGGTTTTCCGCCAACGCGTTCTGCTTTGACGCTATGGCGAAATTCCAGAACGCTTCTTCCCAGCCCCTCACCTTGAGCGGCAGATGGTAGCCCGCATACACGTCCTCGGTGAGAATCGTTTGGTCGACAAAGCTCTCGCGCAGCAGGTCGTCGCCCGACGTCGCAATCCCACCAACGAGAATTGGGCCGAGGCGGTCGATCTGGGGAATCGCCCACAACCAGTCCAACCCTTCGGGGGTTCCCCCAGTAGTCAGAATCGCCGGGTCGACAAGTACGAGGGCGGACACGAATTCTGGGTGGAGCCGAGCATATTCAGCCGCTAACTGGCCACCAGCGGAATGCCCGACCAGAACAACATCACGGTCCACACCGAACTGGCCGATAAGCCCGTCAAGGATCTCGAAGTTCCCTGCGAAGCCGTAGGGATTCGTCCCTGCCCATTCCGTCGGACGTTCCGTCAAGCCGAATGCGGGCCGGTCATACGCGATGACCTCGCCCAAGTCACCGAGAGGCTCGATGACGTCGCGCCACGAGAACACCGAGGCACCAAAGCCATGCATGAGAATGATGAGCGGCGGCGTGCAGTCGCAATCCCCCGCGAAATCCTGGTGCTGGTATCGCACGTCAAGTCCGTTGATATCTATGAACCTGTCGTCGATTGTCGCGAGTTGCTGCGCAGTCATGGTTCCCGATGATTCATTAGGTAACAGGAATGGGACAACGAGGAACGAAATGACCCCGGCGACCAACGCCCAGGTCATGAACCGACGAAAAGCCTTCATTGCTTCAGGATAACGACCTCAGAGCGTCCGCAAGGGAATAAGCCCGCGCGAAAGCGCCTTGGAGAGGGCTAAACGTCCTTGTCGGACTTCTTCTTCGTGGCGAGAGCAAACAACGCAAGCCCGGCGACAAGTGCCCCGGCACCGAGACCGTAGGACACGACATCTTCTGCCCTACTGGAGTCAACAAACACGCCAACAAAAACGACTGCGATGATGGCGACGACCACGCCAATCAACTTTGATTTCAAATCGTCGAGATCGCGCACTTGGAGCCATTCAGGGACTTCAATCTCACTATCGATGAAGAGTTCGTATAAGCCGTAACCGATGACGAGCAAAACGGTTCCGAGAAGAATTCCGTCGACCGCCGTCAAAACACCAACGAGCGAGTCCTTCAAGGACGCTTGGTTGGCGATGGCGTCGAAAACGACAAGCGCCACTTCAATTGACCCTTGCGCCATGAGTAAGATCGCCCCGATGATCGCGGCAACAGCCGGAACAATGACGACAAAACGTGTGAGCCCGAGCAATCTGCGCATGTTTCAGAGTCTATGTGAGAAAGCGTTCGTGCTGATAGGGCAGCCGTCAACGAAGACTCATGGTGCCCTCGGCAGGAATCGAACCTGCGGCCAAGAGATTAGAAGGCTCCTGCTCTATCCGCTGAGCTACGAGGGCGTACGTCTAGGGTAATGCCACCGCGCCTTGAGCGGGCTAATTCGCCTTCTTGACGACTGACGACTTGAGGAAAACCTGGCCGAAGCCGTCGACCTTGGCGTCGATGTCATGCCCGTCAGGCCCGTCAACAAGTCTGATGTTGCGAACCTTGGTGCCGACCTTGATTGCCGTCGCACTTCCCTTGACTTTCAGATCCTTGACAATAGTCACCGAATCCCCGTCCACCAGGATATTTCCGGCCGAATCTTTGGTGACCGGACTAGCGTCCGAGTCGACAGATGCGTCGTCAGCAGACCATTCGTGGGCACACTCCGGACAGGTCAGAAGAGCACCTGATTCATAGGTGTACGGGCTCTTGCACAGGGGGCAAGGGGGAAGTTCTTCAACCATGTTGCGAGCCTATTCGACGCGGGAAACAACGAGTTGAGCCCCGCCGCTTGCGCGACAGGGCTCAACGAGGTTGCTAACGACTAGGCCTTGCGACGGCGAACCGCGACAGCGATCCCACCGGCAGCGAGGAGGGCTGCACCGGCGAGGCCGAAGCCATTCACGTCAACACCAGTGTCGGCGAGCTCTGCAGAGAAGTCACAACCACGAGCCTCACCGTTGATCATCGAGCAACGGTAACGACCGAGAACTGTTGATCCCAGCGAGTTATCGATCATCGCGGTGTCACCTGAGTCAATGAGCTGACCGATGTTGTACTGCTCGAAGAACTCGTAACCAACGGTTCCGCCATCATCTACGGTGTAGTTACCAACGCCAATGCCCCAACGGCAGTTGGCGTACAGAGCGGTGTTCTTCACGCGTCCGGTCTCAACGTCGTCCGAATTATCATCCGGCGTGCCGTTGTCGTCAACGACGATGTCGTAGGCGTTGCACTCGTTGCTGTTCGCGTCGAGAAGGCCCGTCTCGGGGTCGATCTGGTAGCCATCTTCGTCATCGTTCAACGTCGCGTAGTTGAATTCGAAATCGAAGTCCCAACCGTCAGCGTCGCTGCCCGTGCTGCGCTTGATGAGCAGCAACTGGTAGGTGTTGAACAGGGTCGGGTCGTTTTCGTCTTCATACTGCGAGACTCGGTACCACGTAACGACCATGGCTTCCGCTCCGTCAACCGTTGTTTCCCCGACGTAAACCGAACACGGCTCTGCCCAACCGTCATCCGGCGTGACCAACGTGTTGTCTTGTTCGTTGAATGTTCCACGCGTAGCATCACACTTGCTGAGGTCGGTGTCGCTCGCGAGCACTGCAACCATGGGAGATTCTGCTTCACCCGCAAGTCCGGCGACGTCATAGTCGTAGGAGCTGCAGTTGAGCGTGTCATCGTTAGTGGGGAATACTCCACCGTTCAACGAGAAACACACATATTCGAACTTTGTTCCGAAGAAGTTCAGCGGGAAAGCCGATGCGGTGGTGAAGGAGTTGTCGTCAAGATCACCTTCACCCGGGTTGTCGGCGTTTCGGTCTGTGAAGTCAATTTTGGTCCCCAGGGGTCCGCTACCTCCGTAGCGAACGGCGTTGGTCTGGTCACCAACACCGGGGGTTGCGGCCTGGGCGGCAACCGGGGTGAAAACGACAGCCGCCGACGCGAATAGCGCGACGAGTGTCTTTGCAAATTTGGACATAGAAAAACCTTTCAGGAAGGGGTCAAACATTGCTCTTAGCCTAGCAGTCAAACGTGAAACAACGACGCCATCTAGGCTAGAAGACATGACAAAGGTTCTCGCATCCCTTCCCGTCGGCGAAAAAGTCGGCATCGCGTTCTCCGGTGGACTTGATACGTCAGTTGCCGTCGCCTGGATGCGCGAAAAGGGTGCGATTCCCTTTACCTATACCGCCCACCTGGGTCAACCCGACGAAACTGACATCGAGTCGATCCCCGAGCGCGCGGCGGTTTACGGCGCGGAACTTGGACGTCTGGTCGATTGCCGTCAGTCACTTGTTGAAGAGGGACTCGCCGCCATCGCCTGTGGCGCATTCCACATCCGCACCGGCGGCAAGGTGTATTTCAACACCACTCCCCTTG
>JBJOQU010000109.1:0-3355 GCA_046049745.1 Actinomycetota bacterium
CGCGGGCAGCACCCCAGCCGACGCGTTGCTACGACGCCTCAGCGCGAAATTCACCAAGGCCGAACTTGCCATCATGTATGGATCGACCGAAGGCGGGTTGATTGCCGCGAAGAATGCGGTCATTGATTCGGATCCGCGCATTGTGGGTCACGTCGTTCCCCACGTTCAACTGGAGATTGTTGACGAACAGGGAAATCCCGTGCCGCACGGCGGGGTAGGCGAGGTTCGCTATCGATCGAATGAATTGATTGAACGCTACTACCGTGACCCCGAGGCGACCGCTCTGTTCATTCGTGACGGATGGTTCTATCCAGGTGATCGCGCGCGGTTCGTTGAAACCGGTGAATTGATGATTGTCGGTCGACTCGACGATGTCATGAACTTGGGAGGGGTCAAGGTAGACCCCGTCTCTCT
Organism: Actinomycetota bacterium; assembly: GCA_046049745.1. GTDB lineage: Bacteria > Actinomycetota > Actinomycetes > Actinomycetales > Microbacteriaceae > MWH-TA3. The sequence goes on from JBJOQU010000109.1 coordinate 415, forward strand.
TGAGTCCATCGCACTGGCTGTTCCTGGAGTCACGGGCGCGGCCGCCTACCTTGTGCACGACGAACAAGGACGGCCCCAGATTGAAATGGCGATTGTGGCTGACACGGACGAAAAAATGAGAGTGGTGGACGTCCAGATTCGCGCACAATCTGCCACCGTAGTTCCCAGTATCTATCGGCGGGTGGCGTCGCTGCCACACAACCAGATGGGGAAACTCATGCGCAACGAAATCGCCGCATACATCACTGAGCACAGCCCGTGAGCACCTCGCTTCTCGAGGACCTGTCCTCGTGGTGTGACAATTCACCCGATGACGTGGCGTTGATCGCGTCGGGAGAGAAACTGACGGTCCAGGACGTCGTCGACAAGGTTTCAATTCTTGCAGCGACACTGCGCGCCCGCAAGATTCCGGCTGGCTCGCTGGTGGCGATCTCGGCCGACGGACCGCGTGAGTTCATCGGGCTGTGCGCGATTCAGGCGATTCACGCAGTGTCTGTCGTCACCCCCAGCGAAGGCGAATGGCATGATTCGGGGGCGACAATCCTTGTCCACGACGGTCGTGACTGGGCTGGGCCCAGCGCAATCGACTGTTCGGTTCCCTCAACAAAGTCGTGGGAGGACTGGCGTTCTGATTCGACAGACCGAAGCGACGAGACCGTTCATGCCGTCCTGACAAGCGGCACGACAGGCCAACCGAAAATCGTCGAGTTGACGGGCAGCACGCTGCGCAAACGCACCGCGGGATACGTCGAGGTGTGGCCGGTGCACTCGGCAATATCGTTGTTCCGAATCTCCTCGATTGCGGGCATTGGCGCGGCAATGGCGGCCATGCACGAGCGCACCCCCTATGTTCCAGTCCACGCACTTGACCGGCCGACAATCGACCTGATCGCATCGGGTGACTTCAGGCAACTCTCGGGAGCGCCAAACCAGGTCATCCAGACAATTCACGCAGTTCGCTTTACCGGCCTGGCCGCATCATTTGACACAATCCTCACCGCGGGCGCCCCCCAAACTCCGCAATTCCGTGACGTGGTGAAGGACGTGTGCACGGGGACAATCGCCAACGTTTATGGGTCCACGGAATGCGGTACCGCCGCCTATTCCGTGGAAATCGCCTCAGCGGCATTCACCGGTACACCGGCCTTGAGAAGCGAATTCCAGGTTGTGCTCGATGACGGCACGCTTGCACAGCCGGGCCACGAGGGTGACGTTCGCTATCGCACCCCCGCGCAGTGCACAACGTATCGCGCAGACGGGGTGGAAACTCCCGTCGCAGATGACGATGGTTGGTTTTATCCCGGCGACCGCGGATTCCTTGACACCAAAGGCAACATCACAATCACCGGCCGAACCAGCGACATCGTCAACGTCGCCGGGGCCAAGGTCAACCCACTTCCCATCGAATCCGCGGTCGAACAGATAGACGGTGTTGAGGACGCGGCATGCGTTCCTCTCACTTTGCCCGACGGGCTGACGCACTTGGCGCTCGCGATATCGGTTTCGAACAGCGTCGCCCATGCCGCAGTCGTTTCGCACCTCGAATCGTTACCCCGAGCCGGTCGGCCCAACATCGTTGTCGATGTCTCGGAAGTTCCGCGAAATCGGAACGGGAAAATTGATCGATTGCTGTTGTCCGAGAGGCTCACGGCGGCAGTCCGCGTCACCCCACCCTCCTAGAAGGGCGGCTTCGGTCCCTGTTGCCGGTCTTCCCACGCAAGAAACATGTTGTCGTCGTGAATGGATTTCACTGCCGACTCGAGAAGACCAATCTTGGAATAGAAGGGCATTCCCTCGCTGCTGGTCATCGTGAACCCAAGCGGCGCACCGGCCAAAGCGCCTTCGGCGGTGGCCGCGACAAGCACCCAGCCGGTCACGATGACCGATTCGCCCTGCAGAGTCTTGATGAAGTTGTCGATTGTGGCGTCCATGTTTCCTCGTTTCACTGCCGGGTTGTCGGAAGGTCGCTTATTTTATGTCTGACCACCGACATGAAACCCTGCTGGTGCCCGGGTGAAACGGTAGGCTCTAGCCATGCTTCTTAGTGACCGCGACATTCGCGCCGAGCTCGAAACGGGCCGCGTCCAACTCGATCCGTTGGACATGAACATGATCCAGCCGTCCTCAATCGACGTGCGTTTGGACAAGTTTTTCCGCCTGTTCGATAACCACAAGTACCCCTTCATCGACCCGGCCGAGGAACAGCCCGATCTGACCCGCGCTGTTGAGGTTTCGGGCGACGAGCCGTTCATTCTTCACCCGGGTGAATTTGTCCTCGGCAGTACGTTCGAGCTCGTCACGCTTCCCGACGACATTGCTGCGCGCCTCGAGGGCAAGTCGTCGCTGGGCCGACTCGGTCTGCTGACGCACTCGACAGCCGGGTTCGTAGACCCCGGATTCTCGGGTCACGTCACTCTCGAACTGTCAAACGTCGCGACGTTGCCGATCAAGTTGTGGCCGGGAATGAAGATTGGGCAGTTGTGTTTCTTCCGCCTCTCGTCAGCCAGTGAGAACCCCTACGGCAGCGAAAAGTACGGCAGCCGCTACCAGGGTCAGCGCGGGCCTACGGCGTCACGGTCGTTCCTAAACTTCCACAAGACCGCGCTCTAGGCGGCTAAGCGGCCACGCGCCTCGCGACGAAGAAAGAGGCGACTGCGCCGATGACGGCGGCGACAACAACCGCCGCGGTTCCCGTTTCGCCGAATGACGTGTCACCAAGCGCCAAGTCGTTGATCAGAAGCGCGACGGTGAAACCGATCGATGAAATGGTGCCGACCAGCCAGATGTCCCCGCGCTTCAATGATTCGTCCCTACGGCCACCGAAGAACTTTTCGGCGACCCAGACGAAGAACACGATTCCGAGGGGTTTTCCGATGAGGAGCCCGGCGACGATTCCGGCGAAAACCGGTGACGTCGTTGCGCACGCACCGATGACGGCGAG
>JBJOQU010000110.1:0-3003 GCA_046049745.1 Actinomycetota bacterium
GCGCAAGTTGGTGCTTACCTCGGTGAGGGGAAGCGAGCTGGCAAGGTATCCGACCTCGCGTATCACAACAGCCTGATGGTCCAAATCTGGGGTGCGATTGCCAGCAAGGACGCACAGATGCTCGAGCGCTCGATGTCTCGATTCGGTGCGTTGCCGTCCACCACCGCGTGGGGCGTCTACCTTCGCTGCCACGACGACATCGGCTGGGCGATCGATGATTCGGATGCCGCGTCACTCGGCGTCAGCGGCCACGGACATCGGATGTTCCTCGCCGACTACTTCACCGGGAAATTCCCCGGATCTGACGCGCGCGGAGTTGATTTCCAGATTGACCCCGCATCGGGAGAACGTCGGACGTCCGGCTCGGCTGCTTCATTAACCGGAATCGAGACCGCGTTGGCCACAAAGAACAAGGCCCATCTGGAAACGGCCATCGCTCGTTATCTCTGCGCCTACTCGATGGTCTTCGGCTTCGGCGGCATTCCGTTGTTGTATATGGGGGACGAGATCGGGATGATCAACGACGAGTCGTTTGTGAAGGACCCCGCCAAGGCGGAGGACAACCGGTGGATCCACCGACCGGCGATGGACTGGGCGACGGCCGACAAAGCACCCGCCAAGCCAGCCGAGTCGGCGTCCGTGACGACGGTTGTTGCACATCGCATTCGAACTGGCATACAACACCTCATCGACGTACGGGGTTCTCTCCCCAGCCTGCACGCCTCTGTTGCCACGGTTGTCCGTGCGGGTCGTTCACACGGTGTCGCGATCTTCGAGAGAAACCACCCCGCCGGTCGCATGGTGCAGGTGTACAACCTTGCCGACGCGGAACGTTTCGTCGACAAGGATGAACTCGGTGGATTGGTTGGACAGATTCACGACCACATCACCGGGCACACTTTCGAACTCGGTTCGGGAATTCCGCTCGCGCCGTACGAAGTTCGCTGGCTGACGGTCGGGGCGTAATGAACATCGATTTCGAGCTCGACGAGTCAGGCGACCGCGTCGGCCTGCCGGTCGGCCCCTCTGCTGCAGAGCGCCCCGATGACACTGTTATCGACGGCGACCGCGTGAGACTTGAGCGTCTTCGGGTCGATCATTCGCCAGATTTGTGGGACGCATTTGAGGCGACAGACTCGTCGACGTTGTGGACGTATATGCCGCAAGGGCCCTTTACGACCGAAGCCGAACAGCGCGGCTGGATCCGATCCGTCGCGGATTCCACCGACCCGCTCTTCTACGCGATTGTCGACACCGCGAAAAACCGCGCCGTGGGAATTTCCTCCTACCTCCGCATTGACCCGACCAACGGAGTGATTGAGGTCGGCTACTTGTCATTCTCGGGGGCGCTCCGTCGTACCCCGGCAGCCACCGAGGCAATGTATCTCATGGCAAAAAATGCTTTTGATCGAGGCTTTAGGCGATACGAGTGGAAATGCAACGTGCTCAATGCGCCGTCAATCGCCGCCGCCGAACGGCTGGGATTCAGCTTCGAAGGCGTTTTCCGAAACGCCGTCGTCATCAAGGGCCGAAACCGAGACACCGCGTGGTTCGCGTTCACCGACAGCGACTGGAATGGCGGCGTGCGGGCTGCACACGAAAAATGGCTCAGCGCGAAGAACTTCGGCGCCAACGGCGAACAGATTGAGCGCCTCGCTGATCTGACGTCGTCGTTACGCCATTCTGACTTCCCGACCGTGTCGATTCGATTCGGCTCTCCCGCCACCCCGTAAGCGTTTACCCGAGGGCGATTTTTCCCTAGAATCTCCCTTATGACTGAAACTCCCCGCGAAAACTTCGGTCAGGGCGCCCAAGGCGAACCTGACGTTCCCACCCGCAACCGAATCGGCTTCGGCAAATGGCTGCGCTACCAATTCGACAACTCGTTGTCGAAGGCAAGCGCCTTTGTTGGATACGCGTTCCTGTTGCTCATCGTCCTGTCGATGTTCAACACCGCATTCAACATGTGGGTCCAAACAACCGCTATTGCCGCACAACAGGAGAACCCCGACTTCTGGGAACTGTTCTTTCGCCGCATGTGGACCACACTTGGTGACGTCGCTCGCCTGAGCTGGGCAGACCGTATCGCGAGCCTTCTCGCGTGGGCATCGAGCACCGCTGTCAACGCCATCGTCATCGGTTTCGTTGCGACTGGGATTAGCTCGTCCGTCCAGCGCTTGAAAGCCGGCAAGTCGCCCGTTGTCTCATCGGGACACACGCTCATCCTCGGATGGTCGAACCGCATCTTCCCGATCCTCAAGGAACTGGCAATCGCTGGCTCGAACCTTCGCAAGCCCACTGTGGTCATCTTTGCTGACGTTGACCGACTGACGATGGAGGACGAAATCGCGTCGCGCGCCGGTGACCTCGGCAAACTTCGCATCATCACGCGCAAGGGAGACCCGACGAATCCGGGCGACCTCGTTCGTGCCAACGTCGGTGGATCGAAGTCGATCATTATCCTTGACGCCGACGACGCGGGCGACGCGACTGTCGTGTCGACCGTCCTCGCCGTCAAGTCCGTTGTTACCGACACGTCGATCCCCATCGTCGCTGAAGTTGACGATGCACAAACCGGTGAAGCTCTGACTAGCGCAACACGTGGGCAGGTGCAAACCGTTCGCTCACACGACGTCATTGCCCGGGTCACCGCACAGGCATCGCGCCAGCCGGGACTGTCGACTGTCATTCTCGACTTGCTCGACTTTGACGGCGACGAGATTTATTTCTCATCGATTCCCGCGCTCGAGGGCAAAACATACGGTGACGCTCTGCTCGCATTCAACGGTGCATCGGTCATCGGCGTCCGTGATGACAAGGGCGCAATTCACCTCAACCCCAAGGCTTCGGCCAAGATTGGCAAGGGATTGCAGATCATCGCGATCGCCGAGGACGACGACAAGGTTGTTTACACGGGCGTCGAGAAGGCCAAGGCGCCGACCGTCACCGGCGGGAAGAACGCCAAGCGCCCCGCCGAGCACCTTCTCGTGGTCGGTTGGTCGT
>JBJOQU010000111.1:0-2591 GCA_046049745.1 Actinomycetota bacterium
GCATGATGGTGGACTGCATGAGGGACTCCGTTCGCGTAGCCTGATTACAGGATACTGATGCGACCATGACAGACACGACCACTCTCACCGCGCGCTACGGGAACACCCGCCCGCGCGATCATGTCGTTGCGTGGGTTGTCGGGACCCTCGCCATCGTGGGGTTCGCGGCATGGGCTTTTTGGGTCAACACCACCGACCGCGCCGCGGGTATCGAGTGGGTCGCGTTCGAGTCGACGGGCGGCACCTCGGTCGCGTCCGTCACATGGAACGTCACGTCAGTAACGCCACAGCCCATCACCTGTGCACTGCGAACGGTCGGACCGGACATGGGAACGAACGGTTGGCTTGTTGTCGACCTTCCCGAGACAAACCAAGTCACCGCGACGTACACGCGTGAAGTTCGTGCGGTTGGCGAGGCGACAGGGATTGACGTCTACGCCTGTTGGCGCACAAACCCCTGACACCGTTCCCCGGAGTCCCCTCCTCTCGTTTACCCTTGAGAGGTTGTCTTTTCACCCGAAGGAGTACCCAACATGGCCCCGATGTGGCTGACGCAAGAAGCGTTCGACCGTCTTGCTCTCGAGCTCGAGACGTTGTCGACGACCGGCCGTGATGAAATCGTCAAGCGAATCGAGGCAGCGCGCTCTGAGGGTGACCTCAAGGAAAACGGTGGCTACCATGCAGCGAAGGACGAGCAGGGCAAAATCGAGGCGCGAATCCGCGAATTGACCGACATCCTCAAGCACGCTCACGTCGGCGTCGAAGCGGTCGATGCGTCTCGCGTCGCGTCGGGCACCGTCGTCACGGCACACATCCACGGCGACGAGGAGAAGTTCTTGTTGGGCTCGCGTGAAATCGCTGGCGACACCGACCTGGACGTTTACAGCGAGAACAGCCCGCTCGGCGCAGCCATTCTGGGACTCGAGCCGGGCGACACCGCGACCTTTACAGCACCAAGCGGTGCAGAAATCGCCGTCGAGATTGTCGCGATCGAGCCGTTTCTCGGTTAGTTAGAAGTCGATGCGGGGCTCGAAGCCCTCGTCGCGAAGCGCGTGCAACACCTGATCCGAGTGTTCAGGTCCGCGGGTTTCGATGTCAACGGACAATTCAACCTGGTTGATCTGAAGTCCGGTTCCGTGGCGGGTGTGCAACACCTCAATCACGTTCGCGTTCTGTCCGGCGACGATCTCCGACACTCGTGCGAGTTGGCCAGGACGGTCAGGCAACGGGATGCGAATGTGCAGATAGCGACCCGAGGCGATGAGTCCGCGCGAGATGATGCGTTCCATCAGCTTGGGGTCAATGTTGCCACCTGAGATGATGACGTTTGTTGGGCCGACCGCGTCAATCTTGCCCGCAAGAATCGCGGCCACTCCCGCTGCACCGGCGGGTTCGGCAACGAGCTTGGCACGTTCGATCAGCATGAGAAGGGCCCGCGCGATATCGTCATCGCTCACGGTCACAACCTCGTCGACAGCCTTTGCGATGATCTCAAAAGGAAGTTTGCCAGGTCGTGCAACAGCGATTCCGTCAGCGATTGTTGGCTTAACCTCAATCGTGGTCGGTTCACCAGCGGCGATGGACGGTGGGTATGCAGCGGCCTGTCCGGACTGGACGCCGATGATGCGAATCGTTCGTCCCTCTTCGGCTGCACGCTGTTTCATCGAGGATGCCACACCGGCGATGAGCCCACCTCCACCGATGGGAACGATGACCGTTTCGACGTCAGGGACCTGTTCCCAGATCTCGAGGCCGACGGTTCCCTGGCCAGCAATGACATCGTGATTGTCGAAAGGAGGAATAAAGATGGCACCGGACTTCTCGGCGAAATCCTTTGCTGCTTCCAGTGCCTCGTTGAAGATGACACCGCGAAGGACCACATCGGCTGCGTAGGCTCGAGTGGCTTGCAACTTGGGCAGTGCAACACCGATGGGCATGAAGATTGTTGCGTGGATTCCCAGTTCACGAGCAGCGAGAGCGACGCCTTGTGCGTGGTTACCGGCCGACGCCGCGACAACACCGCGTTCGCGCTCTTCCGCCGTCAACTTGCTCATTCGGTTGTAGGCGCCGCGAACCTTGTAGGCGCCGGTGCGCTGAAGGTTCTCGCACTTCATCGTGACGGGGACGCCCAGCACTTCACTAAGGTAACGAGACACCTCAATTGGGGTTTCTTGGGCAACTTCGGACACGACGGACTGCGCGGCAACGAATTCCGCGAGAGTGGGGCCGGCGAACAGATTTGTCATGATGTACCTGTGAAAACGCTACCGTATCAAGGGTGAACGAACTTTCTGCGGCCGAGGCCAGGCGTCTGTCACTCGTCGCCCAGGGATTCGGAAGTCGACCCCGCGGTCGTGTCACTGCCGAACATCTGGCATCGGCGATTGCGAACCTCGGCGTTGTCCAGATTGACTCGGTCAACGTCTTCGAGCGAAGCCACTACATGCCCTTGTTCGCGAGGCTCGGCGCGTACGACACGGGCATCCTCGACCACATGTTGTTAGCACCACACGCACCCGCGACGCATGTTGAGTACTGGGCGCATGAAGCGGCATTCCTCCCCGTCGAGTCGTGGCCGCTGTGGCAGTGGA
>JBJOQU010000112.1:0-4348 GCA_046049745.1 Actinomycetota bacterium
TGGCACTCGTCGGAGCGACAGGTGCCGGCAAATCGACTCTTGCCAAATTGGTGGCGCGGTTTTATGACCCGACGGATGGTGTCATCACTCTTGACGGACGTGACGTAACAACCATCGCCGACGCGGATCTTCGACGAGCCGTCACTCTCGTCACCCAAGAGGCGTATCTCTTTTCCGGCAGCATCGCCGACAATATTCGACTCGGCAAAGCAGACGCGACGGATGCCGAGGTCGAAAGCGCTGCTCGTGCCGTCGGCGCCCATGACTTCATCGCGGCACTGCCGGACGGGTACGACACGGACGTCAACAAACGTGGCAGTCGAATTTCCGCGGGCCAACGCCAGCTCGTCTCATTTTGTCGAGCGTTCATCGCCAATCCGCGAGTGTTGATTCTCGATGAGGCGACGGCGTCGCTTGATATCCCGAGCGAACGCCTGATCCAGAGCGCACTGCAAAAACTCTTGCGCGATCGAACCGCGATCATCATTGCGCACCGGTTGTCGACAGTCGCCATCGCAGATCGCGTGTTGGTCATGGACCACGGGTTGATCGTCGAGGACGGGCCAACCGAAGAGCTCCTCAAGGGAACAGGAAGATTCGCCACGCTTCACAAGGCCTGGCGCGACTCGCTGGTCTAAACGAGTCGCTGTTAGTCTGCGAACGTGACAGACAAGTCCTCGCGTGGCATTCGCATTCGGGCGTTCGTTTCGGCGACGCACTTCCCGCAAGCGCTGGCGATGGTCCTTCTCATGACTTTGTCGACCGCAATTCTGGGCGGTTCGTGGTGGAACATCGCGTTCGTGCTTCTCGCCAGTGCCGCTGGACAGGCCACCGTTGGTTGGACGAACGATCTGCATGACGCGGAGGCTGATCGGGCATCGGGACGGCATAACAAGCCAACAGTGCGCGGTGAGTTGCAACCAGGCGAGCTTCGAGTTCCGATTGTGGTCGCCGCAGTTCTCGCAGTCCCGTTTTCGTTCGCTGCGGCAGGCTGGGTCGGCGGAGTTGCACACGTCATCGCGGTTGTTAGCGCACTAATGTACAACTTTGCGTTTGCCAGAACGGTATGGTCGTGGGCGCCTTATGCGGTGTCCTTTGCCCTCATGCCGGTCTTCATCGCGCAAGCCGTGTCGCCGGCGCTGTGGCCATCGGTACCCGTAATGGTCCTCAGCATCCTGGTCGGGGTGACGGCACACTTACTCAACGCAATTCCCGACATCGACATTGACCGAGAATCTGGGTTTGGTGGACTTGCCGTTTCGCTCGGCAAGCGTGGTTCACAGCTAATCGCCGGGGTTCTCGGCATCTGCGCCACTTTGTGCGCGGCAATTGTCATGTACCCATTGCTCGCGAGTTAATGTCTGACGTCATTTTGACAGCGATTGGCACGCGATCGCTGATCGAAATGACGAGATGGACGAGTTCCCGCCTTTACAGTGGGACTACGTCAGCGAAAGAGCATTTTTGCACATGAACCAGACTTTGACAGTCGATATCGGCGGAACAAAGTGCGCCGCAGCGATCACCGGCGATGATGGTGTGGTCGTCCTTGAATCGTGGCCGACGCAAGGGTCTCTAGAAAACCTTTTGCTCGTTGAGCAGTTTTATGCGAAACACTCTGGTGACCCACTCCTTTCGGTTAACGCTGTAGGTGTCTGTTTTGGTGGACCAGTAGATTTCGAGCATTCAACGGTGAAGCGTTCTGTCCATGTGTCGGGTTGGGAAGGATTCAACTTTGAGGATTGGGCTCGAGTGGCATTCAATCTTCCTGTGGCGGTCGACAACGACGGAAACATCGGCGCGCTTGCCGAGTTTGCTCGAGGGGATCACGCGGCGAGCGACCTTATCTATGTGACCGTGTCAACCGGCATTGGGGCTGGAGTGATCAGCGGTGGAAAGCTGCTGCGAGGCATTTCCAACGATGCTGGTGAACTCGGGCACATTCGGGTTTCGGATGATCCGCGGTTATGTGAATGCGGTCGAGCGGGTTGCTTCGAACGGCTGTGCAGCGGCTATTGGCTCGAGCAAGATTACGGTAAACCTGCGGCAGACCTGCTCGCGGACAACGATTTTTTGGTCGAGTACACACGGACATTCGCGAGAGGTCTCGCGACCGCGGTATTGCTATACAACCCTGGTGTCGTCGTGCTCGGTGGAGGCGTGTCCCGAGTTGGGACCAGGCTCACGGATTCATTGAGCGATAGCCTGAGACGAGAACTCGCCAGTTGGGGACACTTGACCCCACGAATCACCACAACCAATTTCGATAGTGCCGGAGTACACCGAGGAGCAAGGGAATTGACTCGTGAACTATTTCGATGAATACCACGACGAACTTGTTCGTGCGCTGGGGACGGTGGAGCTCAGACAACTAGATGAGTTGAGAAGCCTCTTCGTCGATGCCCGCGCCAACGGAAACGCAATCTATACCTGTGGGAACGGGGGAAGTGCCGCGACAGCATCACACTTCGCAACCGACCTGCTGAAAGGCGCGAGTTACGGAAAAGATCTGCGGTTCAAGGTAGTTGCCCTCACCGACGCGACGTCAACGATTTCTGCTTACAGCAACGATGTCACGTACGACATTGTGTTCGAAGAGCAACTGCGGAACTTCCTCAACCCGGGAGATATTGTCGTCGCGATTAGCGGATCGGGAAACTCGCTCAATGTGATTCGAGCGCTTCGCTTCGCAAAGGCCCACGGAGCGCATGCGGTCGCTTTCACCGGTCGTGATGGCGGTGAGCTCGGTAAGGAAGCGACTCTGCACATCAACGTCGCAGAGCAACACATGGGTCGAATCGAGGACGTACACATGGCGATATGCCATATGGTGGCGTTTTCTTTCATCGACGTCGAGTGAACCGTGACTGAAGTAGGCCCCGTCGGGCTCGAACCGACGACCCACGGATTAAAAGTCCGTTGCTCTACCAACTGAGCTAGAGGCCCCTGAAGCACCTATTCTAGCCAACCCCCGTCGCGCTTTAGGCTGGACGGGATGACGAAGAACACCGTGTGGCAGGAGGCGCTGTCGATTCGCTTCCGCAAGTTGTTGTCGGGGGCGACGGACGGCAACCCTCCGTGGCTTGGCGTAGTCGCGCAAGGTGACGATCGTGGATTGTTCTTGCCGACGGACGCGCCGTGGGTTGTTCACCGCGATTTCGGAACTCTTGTCGGGGGTATTCGCGCGTTGCTCGTTCAGGCGCTTCACCCGGGATCCCTCGCGGGGGTCCGCGACCATTCCCGCTATGAGAAGGACCCTCTTGGCCGGCTTGCCGGAACGATCCGGTGGCTGACGGTCACCACCTTCGCTGGCAAAGATGCCGTCGCCGGCGAAGCCCACCGGGTGAATCGTCTGCACGATCGCGTCAACGGTGAATACACAAAGGCCGATGGGTCGGAATCCGCTTATTCGGCTCACGACACTTCGTTGCTGCTGTGGGTCCACGTCGCCTTCATGGAATCTTTCCTCGTCGCACACGAGATGTTTACCGCGACGCCGATTCCAGCAGGCGACAATACCAACGGTGCGGACAACTACGTCGCACAGTGGGGTGCGGCGGTGAGTCCTCTCGGACTGTCGAAAACACCGCGTTCGCGGGCGGACGTCGACGCCTTCATCGAAGACATGGTGGCGAACAAGGTTGTGACGGTGTCTGTCGACACCCTCCGAATCGTCGAGTTCATCCAGCGCCCACCGCTTCCGTTGATGGCACGACCTGTCTACCGGCTGTTCTTCCATGCGGCCGTCGTCTCGTTGAGGCCCGAGTTCCGACAAATGCTGGGCCTGTCGGCACCACCAGCGTGGTTTGTGGTGCCCGCGACCCGAGCAACTTTGCGATTGATTCGGTGGGCGATTGGTCCCGAAAGCCCGATTGAAGACGCCGCCCTTGCACGCCTCAAGCGCATCGGTGCGATTCCGCCGCCCGACTCTCACTGAGAATGAAGAAATGCAACGCACGGTGACGCCAATTCGATTCGTGGTGGCGTTCGTCCTTGCCGTGACGGCGACACTGACCTCGGCCCCCGGTGTGTTTGCGACCGAGGCATCTGACCTTGCGGCCGAAATCACCGCGTACACCGACACGTTGGAATCCGACTACACCGTGAGTGTGCGCGAATTGGGTGATGGGGGAGTGACTGTCGGAGTTGACGAACACCGTCGAGTTGAACCGGCATCAGTCATCAAGTTGTTCTATGCGTGGGCCGCCTTGCGCCGAGTCGACCTCGGGTCGCTTCGACTGTCACAAACCATGGGGAACGGGTTGACCTGGGATCGCTGTCTCACATTGATGATCACGATCTCGGACAACAAGTGTTCGGCGGATATTCGAGTTGCGTTGGGAAATCG
>JBJOQU010000113.1:0-3384 GCA_046049745.1 Actinomycetota bacterium
TTGACTATCTGCACATCGACGCGGCGACGATCTTCATGGTCACTGACCCGTCACGGTTTGACGTCATCGTCACCGACAACCTGTTCGGGGACATCCTCACCGACTTGGCCGGAGCAATCGGCGGGGGAATCGGTCTTGCGGCTAGCGGGAACCTCAATCCCGATCGCACCTTCCCGTCAATGTTCGAGCCCGTTCACGGCTCGGCTCCCGACATCGCCGGACAGCAAAGGGCCGACCCGACGGCGGCAATTCTGTCGGCGGCACTTCTTCTCGAACACAACGGATTCCCAGAGCAGGCTGCCGAGATTCACACGGCAGTCCTCGCTGATCTCGCCAGTCGTGGTGACGAAACGCGTTCGACAGCCGCTGTCGGCGACGCAATCGCTGCTCGCCTGTAACCGTTTGTCGGCCATCGTCGGATTGGTAGGGTTGAGCCATGACTGGGCTGGAATTTCACCGACACCTCAATCTGCAGGCTAAGTCGCCGAGCGAGCGAGACGCAATTCTTGCGAACCCAGGGTTCGGCAACTTTTTCACCGACCACATGGTCGATATTTGTTGGTCGGAAATGGGCGGATGGCACCGTCCCCGCATCCAGCCTTATGGTCCAATTGAACTTGACCCGGCCGCCGCTGTTTTGCACTACGGCCAGGAAATATTTGAGGGCCTCAAGGCTTATCGTCACGCTGATGGCTCGATTTGGACCTTCCGTCCCGATGCCAACGGTCGCCGGTTGCAGTCGAGCGCACAGCGCATGGCCCTGCCAGAACTGCCCGTCGAATACTTTCTTGAAAGCCTGAAGGCCCTCATTTCGGTTGACGCCGAATGGGTGCCGGCCGAGCCCGAGACGAGCCTGTACTTGCGCCCGTTCATGTTTGCTAAGGAATCGTTTCTGGGAATTCGCCCGGCCAAGAAGGTTGCCTACTACGTCATCGCCAGCCCGGCCGGCGCTTACTTCACTGGTGGAGTAGCGCCCCTGGCACTGTGGCTCTCCGAGGACTATTCGCGCGCTGGCAAGGGTGGAACCGGTGCTGCAAAGACGGGCGGAAACTACGCCGCGTCACTCGTCGCCCAAAACGAGGCATACGCAAATGGGTGCCAACAAATCCTGTTCCTCGACTCGGTCGAAGGAAAGTACCTGGAAGAACTCGGCGGAATGAACGTCGTTCTCGTCTACAAGGACGGTTCGCTCGTCACCCCTCTGTCGGACTCGATTTTGCCTGGCATAACTCGCGATTCGGTTCTTCAGTTGGCCGAAGAGCGCGGACACCGTGTCACGCGCCGCGCGGTCACCATTGATGAATGGCGCACCGGACATGAGAACGGCGACATCGTTGAGGCTTTCGCCTGCGGTACCGCGGCCGTCATCACGCCTATCGGCAAGGTCAAGGCCAAAAATTTCACCATTGGCTCGGACGACGCCGTCGCCGGTGAGCTGACGATGTCGTTGCGCGAGGAACTCACCGACATCCAGTACGGACGTCGCGAGGACACCCACGGCTGGATGTACCGTCTCGATGCTTGAGCGCGTGATCAACGTCATCCAAGCGTTCGTGGGGGGCGTCCTCATCGCCATGCTGGCAACCGTGGTCCACGGCGAATGGTTTCCGTTAGTCCTCATCGGCGGGCTCGTCACCGTTGCGTGTTACCTCGTCGCGCTACGCATGCTCTCTGAAGACCGAATCGTGTCCGTCAGCGGTGCAATCGCCGTCGTCGTAACCGTATTCATCCTCGCCCAACAATCAAGTGGCGGCAGCGTTCTGATCCAGGCAAACCTCGCCGGAAATGTTTGGGTCTTCGGGTCGGCCATCATCGGCGGACTCGCGGCTGCGTGGCCTCAAATTAGCTTCCGCGCACGCGACTAAACTGGATAGCAGGAGGTCTTCGTGACGTATGTAATCGCTCTTCCCTGTGTGGATGTCAAGGACCGCGCGTGCATTGACGAATGCCCCGTCGACTGCATCTACGAGGGCGACCGCATGCTGTACATCCACCCCGACGAGTGCGTCGACTGTGGTGCGTGCGAGCCCGTCTGTCCTGTCGAAGCGATTTACTACGAAGATGACCTTCCTGACAAGTGGAGCGAGTACTACCGCGCCAACGTCGAATTCTTCCGCGAAATCGGGTCGCCCGGTGGCGCGGCCAAGGGTGGCCCAATCCCCGGTGACCACGAGGTCGTTGCGGTTCTGCCGCCTCAGGCGTAATGCTCGTCCTTCCCGACTTCCCGTGGAACGCGCTGGCGTCCGCGCGAGCTCGGGCTGAAGAACACAGCGAGGGGATCGTTGACCTGTCCGTCGGGTCGCCCGTCGACCCAACACCGGCGGTCGTGCGCCGCGCCCTTGAGTCGACAACCGACGCCCATGGCTACCCGACCACTCAAGGCGCCAAGCAATTGCGCGAGGCAATCGTCGAGTGGTACGCGCGGATTCGAGGAGTCAACACGCTAGACCCGTCCAGCGTGATTCCGACGGTCGGGTCGAAGGAATTCGTTGGTCTTCTGCCCACGTTCCTCGGGCTGGGACCGGGCGATGTTGTCGTTCACCCCGCTGTTGCGTACCCGACCTACGACATCGGTGCCAGAGTCGTCGGTGCATCGCCGTTGCCCTCGGACGAACCAGACGAATGGCCGGCCAACACCAAACTGGTCTGGATCAATTCGCCGGGAAACCCGACGGGGCACGTCGACTCGGTCGAGGTCTTGGCAAAGGCGGTCGCACGCGCTCGCGAATTGGGCGCCGTGATTGTCAACGACGAGTGCTATGCCACCTTGACGTGGGATGTGGACACTGCGCCGTCGATTCTTGACCCGCGCGTAACTGGTGGACGAAACGACGGAGTGCTCGCCGCGTACTCGCTGTCCAAACAATCGAACCTTGCGGGGTATCGCGCCGCCTTCGTCGCGGGCGACAGCGCGCTGATTGCGGGAATTCTGGAAACCCGTAAGCACTTGGGGCTCATCACGCCACTGCCGATTCAAGCGGCGATGATCGCGGGAGTGCGCGACGACGAACACGTCACGGTCCAGCGTGAGATTTATCGTCGCCGTCGTGCGGTCTTGCGCCCAGCCGTCGAGTCAGCCGGATTCCGCATCGACGAGTCGGTCGCTGGGTTGTACTTGTGGGCAACCCGTGGCGAGCCCGCGTTCGATTCGGTGAACCGCCTTGCCGACCTTGGAAGTCTCGTCGCACCAGGAAGCGTCTACGGCGACTCGGGCGCGAACCATGTGCGAATTGCGTTGACCGCGACCGATGAGCGAATTCAGGAAGCCGCCCGCCGATTGTCGGAGTTTTACCCCCGAATCCTGTTCTAGGCTTATGGCTACTGCACACAATGCATTGTTCGACTGAGGAGAGCCCGTGACCAACGAGCCGCACATCGCCCGCC
>JBJOQU010000114.1:0-4765 GCA_046049745.1 Actinomycetota bacterium
GTCACACCGAGACGTTCTTGCACCTCGGGACCACGGCTCGACCACGACGAATAAATGAATCCGCGGCCAAAGAACATCGCAAACGCGGTGACAAACCAGGTTGTCGCGGAAAACTTCTTCAGGGTTGCGGGCATTTGCTCAGCCTAGCAACGCAGGGTTCACGGGCAATTAGCCGAGGAATGCTTCCAGCGAATCGAAATAACTTTCCATCCCCATGCGACTCGCCTCTGCCTGTTCATCGGGCATTTCGCCGAACTGGGTGAATCGCACCGTGACACCCAGATCTGTCGGTGTGAAATCAATCACGATTCGGTGGAACGGTGCGTTGTCGTCGCGGGCAATGAATTCACGTTCGTCCTGCGAATACGACAGCGTGTGCTCGATGCGCACGCCGTCGTCGACGACACGATAGCGTCCCCAAAAATAGGCGACCATGTCGTTCATGGGGACATCGACGGCAACAGCCCAACGCCCACCGACAGCGGGTTCCGACGTCACCGAGCCGGGCACGACCGATAGAACCGTCGGGTGGTACCAGTGCTCGAGTTCCGATGCGGTCGTCCACGCACGCCATAAACGGTCAACCGGGGCGGCGAACTCGCGCTCGACGAAATACAACTCGCGCTCGGTCACAATCCACGTTCCGTGCGGAACACGGCGACGAGGGCGTTCGCGTGCCCGTGTCCAATGCCGTGGTTTTCCTTGAGCCAGCCCACTTGCGCCATGTGTGTGAGGTCACGCGCGTTCGCGTCCAAAAACCCCATCCAGTGCTCAATCGGCTTGCCGTACTTCTTCTCGATTGATGGGAAATACGACTTCGGTCCCTGAACCTTTTCGGTCATTGTTAGGACCAGGCTCCCAGAATGGCACCGGCGATTGTCACGCACACGACGTCCTGGCCGACCTCAATGAGCCACACCTTGAGCGAGCGATAAATCTTGTGGTCCGCTTGGGCAAACATTCGGTGGGATACCGATGCGAATGCGCCGAATCCAACAGCCAAAGCGAAACCAATGAGGGCGCCCGACCCAGCATCGATGGTGCCACCTGCGGCGCGGGCGAACGCAAGGACTGCAGCAAGCGACACAACCTGCACCAATGCGGCGATGTACGTGCCACCAAACATCAGTGCCGTCTCGGCACCGGACATCTCGACACGTTCGCTCGGAACTTCACGCCCCATGGCGCGGATCCAGGTTGGATAGAAAGTCTTGGGGCCGAACCAGACGGCGCCGATGACGAACGATGACAGTGACGCAACGACGACGGCGAGCCAGTTGATCGCGAGAGTATCCATGCCGACAATCCTATTTCTTGGGAAGGAACATCGACCCAGCGACCTTGATCGCGGCGGTCACGGGCACGATTCGCGAAATTCGGGCCATGATTCGGTTGCGGGCTCCGACGATGACCGATGGCGCGGGCTTTGCCGCATCTAAACCGGCGAGAATGACGTCGACAACTTCGGAAACTGCTGCAAGCCCGCCTGCCGGGGATGCGCCTGATACGTCGAAAAACTCTGTCGCCGTGGCACCTGGCGACACGGCGAAAACCTTGACGCCGGCGGGAACCTCGCCCCACACCGCTTCGGTGAACGAGCGGACAAATGCCTTGGTTGCTGCGTAGACAGCCATCCCTGGAACCGGCTGGTACGACGCGGTACTGGCGATGTTCACGACCGCACCGGACTTGCGGGCAACCATTCCCGGAAGGAATGCGATTGTGAGGTCAACAAGGGTGCCAATGTTCAGCTGAATTTCCTCTGCAACGGTGGTGCGGTCTTCGTCTGCGACTCGGGAATTGGTCCCAAAGCCCGCATTGTTCACCAGAACGTCAACCGAGTGCCCGTCAGCGAGAACCTTCTTTTCGAGTTCCGCCGAGGCGCCCGGCTTCGATAGATCCATCGCGTAAACCGTCACAGCCGCCTTGTGCGCGGTCTGAAGTTCCTTAGCCAGGGCGGCAAGTCGATCTTTGCGGCGTGCAACCAAGATGAGTTCGTAACCTCGCGCGGCAAGCGCAACCGCGAGGTCCTTGCCGATTCCCGAACTTGCTCCCGTAATGAGTGCAGTTGACATGATGCCTTCCTAAACGTTGAAGCGGAATTCGACGACGTCGCCGTCCTGCATGACGTAGTCCTTGCCTTCGATGCGCGCCTTGCCCTTCGATCGGGCTTCCGCGATGGACCCACATTCGACGAGATCGGCAAACGACACGATTTCAGCCTTGATGAATCCCTTTTCGAAGTCGGTGTGGATGACGCCAGCCGCCTGGGGCGCCTTCCATCCCTTGCCGATCGTCCACGCGCGGGCTTCTTTCGGGCCGGCGGTCAGATACGTCTGAAGTCCCAGGGTGTCGAACCCGATGCGCGCGAGCTGGTCGAGACCGCTCTCGGTCTGGCCAGTAGATTCCAGAAGTTCCATCGCGTCGGCCGGGTCGAGGTCGATGAGTTCACTCTCGACCTTGGCATCGAGGAAAACCGCCTTAGCTGGCGCAACCAGCTCTGCGAGGGCCGCCTTCTTCCCCGCGTCCGTCAGGATCGACTCGTCGACATTGAAGATGAACAGGACGGGCTTGGACGTCAACAGACCGAGTTCCTTAATCGAGCTCGGGTCGAACTTCGGCGCGAGAGAGAGCGGGGTACCGCCATCAAGAATGCTCTTTGCCTCGATCGCCGTCGACAGCACTTCGGGCTCCATCTTCTTGCCCTTGACTTCCTTTTCGAAGCGCGGAATCGCCTTCTCGAGGGTCTGCAGATCGGCCAGGATCAGCTCAGTGTTGATGGTTTCGAGGTCGTCCTTCGGGTCGACCTTGCCGGCAACGTGGACGACATCGCCATCAACGAACCCGCGCACGACCTGCGCGATAGCGTCCGCTTCGCGGATGTTTGCGAGGAACTGATTTCCCAGACCTTCGCCTTCGGATGCACCTTTGACGATGCCGGCGATGTCGACGAACGAGACGGGGGCGGGGAGAAGACGTTCACTGCCGAAAATATCAGCGAGTTGCTGGAGTCGCGGATCGGGAAGATTCACAACACCGACGTTCGGTTCAATCGTCGCGAACGGATAGTTCGCTGCGAGAACATTGTTTCGTGTCAGTGCATTGAAGAGAGTCGACTTGCCTACGTTAGGGAGTCCGACGATGCCGATTGTTAGAGCCACTGGTCAAGTCTAGGTGAGGCGTTGGTCGGCGGTCGCGGACCGTCGTTCCGTCAACGTGACCCCGAGGAGGACGAGAGCGCCACCGATGAGATGCCAGATTGTGACTGACCCGCCGAGTAGCACGACAAAAACCGCGGTGAACACGGGGATGAGGTTGAGGAACGCGCCCGTTCGCGTGGGCCCGATCCACTCCGATGACACGTTCCAGAGGAAATACGCGCCCGCTGACGGGATGAGCCCGATCCAGAGAACGCCCCACCACTCGGTACCTTCGAGCGTTGTCCACGACCCGGGGTTGAGCACTATCTCATCGACGAGCATCAACGGAATCATGACAAGCGACGCCAGCGTTGCCTGAATTGCTGTCGCGGTGATGGGCGGTGTTTCGACTCGAGGCGCGATCATGGAATAGACCGTCCACAAAACCGTGGCGATGAGAATGAGCCCGTCCCCCGCGCCGAGGTGGATGCCGTCGAGTGGCTGACCGCCGATCACGACCACCACCGCCCCAACGAACGACACGAGGATGCCGATGACGGCGAGACGCGTCAGCCGGTCCTTGAGCACGAATTGGGCGGCGATCGCGATGGTCGCGGGGTTGAGCGCGACGAGGACCGCGGCCGTCACCGGTGACGTCGATTGCAGCGCTGAGTACAGAAGAAGCGTGTAACCGACGTATCCCAGAATCGATTGAACGAGATGAAGGGGAATTTCACGACGAATTGTGGTCCAGTTGCGCTTTTCCAGGACGAGAGCGAGTGGAACAAGTGCGAGAAGCGCAATCATCCACCGTGCCCCTGTCAACTGGATGGCGCCGATGTCCGCGATGACGGCCTGCGAGAACACGAAGTTGGTTGCCCACATCGCCATCGCCACAATTGCCGGAATAGTGCGTTTGGCGTCGGACACCGTCCCAGCATAGCCACTGACAAAGGTCGACTTTGGCAGATTGTCAGTACAATATGACAACCAGCCGTTTGTGAAAGGAGAGACCGTGTCGTTAGAAGTGATGGCGGGTCTTTTCGCCAATCTCGACCGCAATGGGCCGATTCCGCTCTACTTTCAAGTGGAACAACGCATAGAAGAAGCGATTCTCGATGGACGCCTTCCGGCCGGTGCTCGACTCGAAAATGAAGTGTCGCTTGGTGAACGCCTCAACCTGTCACGCCCAACGATTCGCCGCGCGATTCAGGATTTGGTTGATAAGGGATTGCTGGTTCGCCGACGAGGAATTGGCACCCAGGTCGTTCATGGTCGCGTGACGCGAGGTGTCGAACTCACCTCGCTGTTCGACGACCTTGCCACCACTGGACAGAAGCCGACAACCCAGCTGCTGTCCCACTCAATCGACACCGCGAACGACGCCGTTGCCGAGCGTCTCGGCGTTCCAGCCGGTTCGAAGGTCTTGCACATTCGCCGTGTGCGAATCGCCGATGGTGTTCCCGTAGCAGTTCTCGAGAACTGGCTTCCCGAACAGTTCGCCGATATCAGCGAGTCAGACCTCCTGTCGATGGGGCTTTACGAGCTCCTTCGTTCGCGCGGAGTAGCCATACGTGTCGCCAAGCAGAAAATCGGGGCTCGCGCGAGCACGACAGCCGACTCTG